>NZ_JCAXEU010000009.1:0-129163 GCF_059758705.1 Bhargavaea sp. GQ12 | reverse complement strand
TTTGCTTATTGTCCGATAGTCGTGTTTGTCATTTCTTTCACCGGCAGGA
Organism: Bhargavaea sp. GQ12; assembly: GCF_059758705.1. NCBI lineage: Bacteria > Bacillati > Bacillota > Bacilli > Caryophanales > Caryophanaceae > Bhargavaea > Bhargavaea sp. GQ12. Next base: position 129,114 of record NZ_JCAXEU010000009.1, on the reverse strand, counting down.
ACAGCTCCCCTGTTTCAAGGTAAGTGACATCGAGGCTGTCGCCTTCCTGGATATAGACCGCGAGCGGCACCGTTTCCGTGGAAGCGAGGAAGCTCCGCCCGTCTTCAGCCAGGACCGATACGAGCGTGAAGTCGCCCGCCCGCTCCTTGTAGACACGCTGGACGGTGATCGTCGCTTGCGCCTCTTCCGCCTCCGACGATCCGTCGACGGTTGAACCGCCTCGCTGTAGCGCCGTCTTGTACAGCTTTAGGGCTTCGTTCGGCGTCCCAGCAAAAGCGGAAATCTCCGGATTCGCCGCCGAGACGATAAAGTAGTTCTGCAGGAAGCCGTTCTGGTCAAGCACCGGTGTGAGCCAGCTGGCCTCGCCATAGAAGTTGTAGAGCACCGGCATCTCGCCGGACCATTTCTTCTCGATGAACTTTTTCTCGATGATCTGGAGCGCACCCTGGGAATCCATGTACGATTCCTCGAGGTTGCCCGTGTAATAAGTCGCCTCTCCCGTTCGCGCATCGGTCAGCGCGTAGCCGAGCATCGAGTCGACTTCCTCTTTCGGGCTTGTGAAATCGGTGAAGTAATACATCTGTCCGGTTTCATCGAACACCGGGCTGACGTTCGCCTCCGTGCCTTCATCAGACGGCAGCTTCACGTCTTTTTTGCCGAACAGCGAGTTCCAGAACCCATGGACATATTTCCCGAAGTAGCTGTTTGCCAGGCTGACGGCCTCGGGCGATACGGCGCCGTCGATAAACTCCGGCACGTCCCCGATGGCGTAGCGCTGTGTCTTCCCGGTCGCCGGGTCGACAGAGACGATGCCCTTCACGTCGAAGCCGTTCCTAGCGGAGATGAACTTCCCGTACGAGCGGATGTAGTGCGGCTTGCCTTCGTCGTCGATTTCCAGCTGGGCATCGCCGTAGAAGATGAGGCCCGGCTCAGCCATGCGCATATGGCGTTCGACGTTTTTGTGGAAGTAGGACGACGGCGTGTATGCCATCTCGGACTTCACGAACTTCGGATTGTCGGCCGAGTCGGTCGCGCTCATCGTGAAGTATCCCGGCGTCGTATCGCCGTTGATCCACTTGAAGAATCCGGCAAACTCGACCGGCGCGATGTACACGAACTCGCCTTCGACTTTCTGGATCTGCAGCTCGCCGAGTTCATAGTAGCTGGTGTTCGGCACCTGGCCGAACGCCTTCTTCATCTTGTTGCGTGCGAACTTTGGCGGCACGCTCGCAGGCGTCTTCGTTTCGTCGAACGCTGTGATCTCGACCTGCTCATCCATCTCGACCGCCTTGTACTTGTCATCCGCATTAAAAAGCGGAGCAGCGAGGATGTAAGCCGCGAACAGGAGCGCGGCCAGGGACAGGATCGTGCGCGCCTTGCGTTCCATCCCCCTTGCGGCAGATGCGGCACCAATTACAGCCGCGATGACAACCGCCGGCCACAGCGACGTCCAGTTGCGGTCAAGGTTCATGAAGTAGTAGACGGCAAACGTGATGATCGCGAACGTGACGGCGGAACCGATCAGGAGCGGCACCGTGTTCACCGGCTCCTCCGTCTTGTGTCCGTCCTTTTTCACATTCTTGGTGGCCCGGAACGGCACGGCAAGCAGCGCCAGCACCAGACCGGAGATCACGGAAAACAACAATAAATTCAGCATGAGGAAAACCCTCTCTTTTTGGAGTGTATAGTCTTTCTACGGTGAAAAGGGGCCGATGGTTTCAATTTTTTCTGGAGCGCTGGCCTGTCCATGATTTGTGGGACGGCAGAACGCAAAGAGAGACTAAGATAACCGCGCATAGAATCCTATGCGCGGTTATCGGAGTTCTATGCGCGCTCACAGGTGTTCTATGCGCGGTTGTTCGGCTTCTATGCGCGCTGCCGGCACTTCTATGCGCGCTTACCAAAAAGAGCACCCACCAAGAGTGCTCTACACTTCAATATTGATGATATGTTTTCCAACGGCCTTTTCCTCTTTCAATCAGACCAGCACTTTTCATCATTCTTCGTGCCGCATGCCGGTCGTCCACTCCAAGAAACCTCCGGCACTCCTCGTTGGTTAAGCCACCGCCGAAAATGAGGAACCAGTCACGGAGTGCTTCAATATGCGCCGAGCGGGAGACACACTCGCAGCCGCAGTGCCACGCGCGGTCGCGCCACCTCATGCCGAAGCCTCCGCAGTCGGGACAGATGACGCCGGTCCGGATGTCCGCCCGGGTCACTTGAGGATACATTGTGCAAAGAGACCGCTGTATATAAGGTTGATGTGCAGCAAGTACTTGGCGGGCAAGATTGTCCAATTCATGTTCATCCAGCACGGGCTGTGCGGGGAGATTGCGCAAGAAAACCGGAATATTGTTCGGGAAGAGAATGGGGTGTGGAGCGTCAGCCGCCTCGACCATCTGGCTCGGGTAGGCGAAGACGACTGCGCCGTATACAGGAATGGGGGTTTTTCGCTCATGCAGCCAGTCCCGGAACAGCATCAGGTGGCTGTCCAGCTGCGCAAACGGACTGCCGAGTGCTTCTTCGCGGCCGTCCTTGTTGATCCGGACCAGTTGTGGGAGGTGTCCCTGATCACGGAGCGGCCGGAGATATTTTTGACTTCAAGAAGGCATGCCCACGACCGGCTAAGCAAAGAGCGTCCAGTTGGAACCTGGAGCCGCAGATAAGCCCGAGATCCGCGAAAATCCGGATCGGATCGCAGTGGCGGTACTCCAATAACACCGCGTCAACCCGCTCCTCCCCGCCGAATCCGGCTTCGGCCTGTTTCCGGCGTTCCTCCAGCATGCCGGCGACCGGATGCCCAGGCCGCAGCCTTCTCATGCCGGAGTCGCATACCTTCCCGATTCCAGGCCTCGCCCGGTCCTTCATGATCAATCGATCACCTCCATCTCCATAGTACCCGATCCGCTTTAAAACTCCATGCGGTACCCGGCCGCTTTTGCGGGTATACACGAAAGAGAGACTCCCGATACTCGGAACAGCAGACCGCATGAAAAGGAGTGAGCTGATTGGAACCGGAGAAATTTGAAATCCGCTCGGTGACGCACCGTCCCGGTGTCATCACTTTTGAGTGGGATGATACTGGCGATGAATACCGGGTTTATAAGGAAGGCGAACTTCGCCAGGAAGGCCCGGTGTGCGATTTCACCGACGATTACGTGAAGGACGGCAAAATGTATCATTACTCGATCGAGCGGATCCGCAACAACCGGACCGAGGACGTCATCATGATGCAGACGTCCGGCCTGAATCAGAAAAAAGACGCCCATAACCCGCTCCGCTACCTTGTCTTTACTACAATTGTCGCCAAATCACAGGTGGCCCTTTCCTGGGAGAGGATACCTGAAGCCGAGACCTATTCCGTATTTAAAAACGGCGACCTTGTCACGGAAACCAAAGACTGTTCTTACATTGACCGCGATGTTCCGGATGAGCGGACATTCTACATGATCCGCACGACACGCCCCGCCCGGAAGGCGGAAGAGCCGATGAGCGCAGGCAAGTCGATCCTAGGGCGGATCGCAGGGAAATTCAATCCGGACTCGAGTACGGAAGAAGATGTCACGGAGGAGTTCTGGATCACAAAGGTGATCGGGCAGCCTTCAAAGCTCCTCCTGCCCGCCGAGGAATGGCGCGAGCCCGATCCGGTCGAAAGCTGGCGCTTGCGATACACTACCTTCCTCGAAGAAAAGTTCATCAACAACCCGAATGTGCTGTCCCCGAACCGGACGTTCAAAGGTGACGGCCGCTACTTTGATCCGGAGGGCGAGTCCTTCCGTACGCGCGGTGACGTAACGCTGTCCTACAAAGATCCGGGTTACCCGCTCGTCTTCCGGAAAGAAGCCGGCAAGACCGTCGCCTACGGACTGTCCGGCCGGAAACGTGAGGAAGGAACCGCTTCGATCGACGACTTCACGATCGAGCCGCTCGAGCACGACGGCAGGGAATTCGGATTCGAACTCAAGCACTCTGTCGGCAATCCGCTCACCCCTGCACCGATGATTGATTACGAAGTTCACGCCATACTGCGCCGCCACGGCACTTTTCACGTGACGGGCTACCACGACCAGGCACCACACCACGAAGTCTACCTGGACAAAGGCGACGGATGGGTTCCCATCCACCGGGCGGCGTCGAAGGGACTCGCGCATATGTCGGAAGTGATCGCCTACCAGCACTGGGTCGCCTCCAACTTTGAATAACGACAAATAGGCCGCCGGCGAGGCGGCCTTCTTCATTTCGGGAAATAATTGCAAATCCCGACATATTTCCCGGGAAATAAGCGCGGAAATCGACAATTTCCCGGAAAGAACAAAAGCGCAAGCGCCCGCTTAGCAATGTACAAACTGGAACCCTTCGCAATGTGATAAAGGAAACACGGTGAGGAACGAGCCGATGTTGACTTATCGCAATGGAGAAGGGTGAAGTTTGCCAGTTGCTGGGCGCTGGAGCTGGACGTGGACGCCACGTGAATAGCCATTATCCACAGAGTGACGATTTATCATTTCTAAGCAACAAAAAACCGCGGGAGTCCGCGGTCCTCACGCCAGAAAACGTTCCCTGATGTTCTTGGGCGGCAATCTGCAGGCTTCTTCTTCTGTTTTCTTGCCGAACCACTTAAAGCGGTTTTCCGCGATGTAGTCGTAGGCGCGGTCGCGGATCGGCTTCGGCACAACGATAAACAGAAAGGCCAGGTGCCACAGTCCATCGAGCTTCTTCGCGATATGGAGCGCTGCGGTTGACTTCGTGTATGCCTTGTCCCCTTCGATCAGCACCATCGAGTCGACCTCTTCAGGGATTTTGTGCTTCTCCCTCAATTCCTGGCCGACGTCACTTTGCAGAGAAGCATATTTAAAGTGTCCGATGGGATCCCGCTTAATGATGAACTGGACGCTTTTGTCACAGAAGTTGCAGGTTCCGTCGAACAGCACAACGCGTTCTTTCTTCATGTCAGGTGCCTCCTTCCGGCTATTTCTTTTCTCCTCCGGCTATTCCCCTTCCGGCACTCGGCAAAACCGGACCGGGACGTGACGCGCGTCCATTTGCCCGCAAATGTCACGCATGTAATAAGAAAAGAGAGGAGGTGCTTACCATGAGGCGACACATGCAACATCATCACCATGGACATGGCTGCGGCTGCCAAACATGCCGGCCGATTGTCTGCCCGCCGACATACCGCTTCCACGACACCTTCACCCAGCGTGAGGTACCGTTCGTCCACCCGATCGTGAACGTCAACCGGCAGAACGTCGTGAACGTACCGCGCCACTACTTCACCGAGTCTGAAACAACGGTTCCAGGACGCAACATCTACGCGGATTCCTGCGGTCCCGGCTTTGGAGGTCCAGGCTTCGGCGGACCTGGCTTCGGTGGTCCCGGACCCTTCCGGCGCGGCCGATACTGATACGTTGTGGTAAAATCGGGTCAACAACACACAAAGGATGACTCCGATTGAAACGTGCACTAACATTCGCCATTCCCATCATGCTCATCGTCGCCGGTCTGGCCTGGTGGTATCTGAATAAAGAATTCCAGGACGTCCCCGGGACACACCGCGTGTACATCATGATCGGCGCAGCCCTGCTGAGCGGCGTCCTCTCCTGGTTCCTGTTTCCCGAGGAACCGAAGGATCCGGGAGAATGATGTCCGCCCCGCCTTGTGCGGGGCTTTTTATTTTCCGGCAAGCACCCGTTCGACAAACTCCGGCAGTCCGCTCATCGGAGCCAAAAGCGGCGGCCGGGTGCCTCCGCTTTTCAACTATGAAATGTTTCCCGGGAAATGCCGTGTTCTTATGCAAGATCTCTTTTCCTGAACAAAATCAGCCCGAGTGCCATCAGCAGCAAACCAACGCCTCCGACAGCCAGACAGGCTCCCCAATCAACCGCTTCACTTGGTGTTTCGTTGAGATAATGGAAAGGCGTCAGGATCCGGTAACTGTCATCCAGGCCCAGCAGCTGCCCAAGATAGCTGACGAAAAAGTTGTAGAGCAGATACAGCCACACAAGCACATGAAGCCGGTGATGAAGGCCGATCAGAAAGGCGGACAGCCCGGTGAACAGCAATACCGCAGGGAAGTAGTTCAGGGAGCTCACCATGTAATCAACGAATGTGAGGCTGATGTCCTCCACACCAAGGCTCGCCGCGTACATGCCGGTGTTTGCGAGGAACAGGGAGAGGAAGCCGGCAGCGAGGGCAAGGGTGATATAATCTCCCATTAGCTTCATGCGGTTAATGTTAAGTGTGCCGAGATACTCAAGATGCGAACGCCGCTCTTCTTTCAACAGTTTCCCCATCACCATGAGCGGCGGAACGAGCCCGATGAGGGTGACGATCACCATAAGCGTCCCGATAAACTGGACGGCAAGAGTGCCGTCACCTTCACCGGCCATCTGGCGGAGCATCTCGTTGTCGCCGATGAACGATTCCAGGTCACCGAGGATTGAGCCATAACTTGCGCCGATCAGGAGCATTCCGGCAAACCAGCTGATGATCAGCGTCCGGCTCAGCGTGAATGCCAGGCGCAGATGGCTCCCGATGTTCCGGCTTCGGCGGTTCACTTGCAGCCGGATGACGGAACCCCCGAGGTCACGGTTTCTGAACAGCAGCCATGCCGCAAGCAGAAAGACCGGACCCAAGACAAACGGAACAAGCCAGATCGCCTCATTTTCACTGTACAAGGAAAGCCTGCTGATCCAGTTGTAAGGCGAGACGACGGAAAGATCCGGAGCTGCCACATCGGTTGCCGCCCGGTATGCATAGCCAATCAGCAGTACGGCCAGCACGATGCCGAACGTCCAGTCCGCGGACGGCAGCAGCTGTGCCACGAGAAGGGTCAGGCCATAGAAAAACAGCCCGAAGCCGAATGTCTGCGCGGCGTACAGGAAGTTGCCCGTGGTCTCCATCGATTCGTAGCCGAACGACTGGAGGCCCGCAAACAGTACGAGCGCGAGAATCGCGTTCATAAGGATACCGACCAAAACCTGCGCTGCGAATACTCTGTTCCGCGTGATGTTTTTGGACAGCACTACCTCAAGCAGTCCATCGTCCTCTTTCCTGCGGCTCAGGGAATTCACGATCATGATGTTGAACAGGCCGACGACGATCGCCATAAACACCGCCATCTCATGGGAGAACATGACGCCGAGTGTGTAGTCGCCCTCCTGGATCGGGCCGGTCATGGCGATGACAGCCGGATTTTCCATTGTCGCCTTCAGCACATCACGGTCCGCCTGAGTCGGGTAGAGCTCATGGAAAGCCGGAGGCATCATGAGCGTGAGAGAAGCAATGCCGAAGATCCACCAAAAAATCCTGAACCTCGTGTCTTTTATGGAAAGGCGGAAGTAGTCCCTCATGACGTACCGCTCCCGGAATCGTAGTAGCGCATAAAAATGTCTTCGAGCTTCGGTGGCAGCGTCTCGAGGTTATCCAGCTCAAAGTGCTTCAGCACAGCCAGCACCTCTTTTACCTTGTCCGCATCGGCCATGAATTCTGCCTCAGAGCCTTCCTGCACAAACTCATGCACCCCCTCCATGCGTCCAACTTCCGACAGATCATCCGGCGTCCGGACCCTGTAGTGCACGCGAGTGATGTGCTTGAGTTCACTGAACCGGCCGGTTTCGATGATTCTGCCTTCACGGATGATGGCCATCCGGTCGGCCAGCTTTTCGACCTCAGAGAGGATGTGGCTGCTGAGGAGGATGCTTTTGCCCTCAGATTTTGCCGCAAGCACATGATGGTGGAACGTCCGCTCCATGAGCGGGTCGAGCCCGGTTGTCGGCTCATCAAAGATCAGCAGGTCCGCCTCCGACAGGAACGCGGAGATCAGCGCGACTTTCTGCCGGTTCCCCTTTGAATACGTCTTGCATTTCTTTTTCGGATCCAGCCGGAACTCCCGGATCATGGCATCCATCTTTTCTTTGTTTTCATTTCCGCTCAACTTCATGAAAAAGCGGATCACTTCGCCGCCGGTCAGATTCGGCCATAGCTGGACATCGCCCGGCACGTAGGCGATATGCTTCCGGTAGTCCGGCTGCGCGGCCACCGGCTTTCCGTGGATCCGCACTTCCCCCGATGTCGGGCTGATGGCTCCGATAATGGCCCGGATCGTGGTCGACTTACCTGCGCCATTCGGCCCGATGAACCCAAACACTTCCCCTTCCCGGATTTCAAAAGAAACATCATCCACTGCGGTGAACTTTCCGAAACGCTTCGTAATCCCCTTTAGCTCCAGCACGCTCATGACCGGTCCCCCTTGTAATAGATCGTCTTCATCGCTTCCAGATACACATCGAATTCATCCCAGTAACGGTCCAGGTCATTGAAGTCCACGCCTTCCGTTTTCATCCGCTCCTCCGCCTCCCGCGCATAGCCGTCAAATGTCCACTGGACGAGCCGCATGAGTGTTTCCGGAGGCAAGTCGCCGCGGAACCGTGACAGATCGAGGCCGTCAAACATCTTCCGTGTCCCTTCCTCCATGAGTGTTTCCAGCCGTTCCTTGAAGAAAGAAGGCACTTCGGGCGACAGAAAGATCACCGCGGCAAATGCGGAGATCTCAGGATGCTGCCGGAAATAGATGCGCTTAGACTCCGCGATGCGGGCCATCCGCTCGATGAATCCCTCCTGCTCCGTGCCAATCCACTCCTCCAGGCTTTGTTCCATATGATTCAGCGCAAAGCCGATGCAGTCCCGGAACAGGTCTTCCTTGTTCTCGAAATAGTAATACAGCATCCCCTTGCTCATGCCCGCATTCTTTACGATCCGGTTTGTTGATGCTTTGCCGAATCCGTTTTCCGCGAACTCCCTCATGGCTGCCTTCAGAATCTCTTGCTGACGGTCGCTTTCCAAGCGCCTGAATGATTCTTTCATCGTTTACACCCCGTTCTGCGGATGGTATTGACCACCCTGGTCAACGCCAGTATATGACAAGTTGACCAGGGTGGTCAAACGAGAGCAAAAACAATGCGGAGGCCACCTGCCTCCGCATTTCATCCGGCTTCTATTAGCGCTCACAGAAGGTGAGTGAGGCCTAATGATAACCATACCCCCAGCCTCGAGGGCTCATATGATTCTATGAACGATCATCCGGGATTTATGAACGCTCCCCGATTGCGGGTAGCCGGCCCGCCGACTCCAGACGGATTGCGATGGCCAGGCCGATCAGCGCGCCGCTGATGCTCGAGACGAGAAATGCCGGCAGGAAGAACAAAGCACCTGCCGATGCGCCCATCAGGAGATTGGCATAGGGCGCCGCAAGAAGCGAGGCGATGATGCCGGTTCCGAACATCTCGCCTGCCGATGCCGTCCATGTCCTGCCCGTCTTCACGTAAAGCCAGCCTGCCAGGAGCGCGCCGATCATGCCGCCGGGAAAGGCGAGCAGTGAACCGGTCCCGGTGAGGATCCGGATCAGTGCTGTCAAAAATGCAATCATGACTGCAGGACCAGGCCCGAGCGAGACGGCTGCGATGACGTTGACTGCGTGCTGGACAGGGTAGGCCCGCGCCACGCCCGCCGGGAAAGAGACAAATACCGAGCCCGCTACTGCAATCGCGGTGAACATGGTCATGAGGACGAGTGTCTTTGTATTCCATTTCATGTGACCGCACGCCTTCTCCGCCTAATCGTTTCCTCAATCGCCATCCGGATCTCCCGTGCCGACCGCTCCGGATCATCCGCCAGGGAAATCGCCGTGATGACGGAGACGCCGGATGCGCCGGACGCGATGACAGGGCCGGCATTAGCCGCAGTGATGCCGCCGATGCCGACTGACGGGAGCTCCGGGAATGCCTCAGCCGCTTCCCGGAGCGGCAACGTGCCGCAGACCGGGCGGGCATCCGGCTTGGATGTCGTCTGGTAAACCGGGCCGATGCCGACATAGTCCGCACCTGCAGCAGCGGCTTCCCGGACTTCATCCAGGTTATGCACCGAGACGCCGAGGATCCGGTCACCGATTAGCCTGCGCACTTCTCCGGCGTCACCGTCATCCTGTCCGATATGGACACCGTCTGCCCCGAGCTCCAACGCAAGGCGCACATCATCGTTCACGATAAACGGCACGCCGTATGCCCGGCACAAGTCCCGGCAGGCTTCGCCGAATGCACGCAGTTCACGTCCCTCAATCGCACCGGGGCCCTTTTCCCTCAGCTGGAAGCAGGTGATGCCGCCCCTCAGCGCCGTCTCCAGCACCTCCAACGGATTGCGCGCGCCGGTATTTGGGCTTCCCATAATGAAATAAACGCCTAGCTTCTCACGAATCAATGAGCACCTCTCCTTTCAGGGCGCTTCCCGCCCGGTGGTATGCCCAGTGATTGGTCGGCCCGTGACCCGCTCCCAGGCCGAGGCCGTCGGAAATCGCCGCGTGGATAAACCGCTTGGCTCCAACGACCGCTTTTTCAAGCGGTTCCCCGGCCGCAAGAAATGCCGTAAGTGCCGCAGAAAACGTGCAGCCGGTGCCGTGGGTGTCTTTTGTCCGGATCCGCTCCGCCGATAGCCAGATCCGCTCCCCGCGACCATCCATAAACAGGTCACAAGCCCGCTCTTCTCCCTCAAGATGGCCGCCCTTGACGACAACGGATTGGGTGCCCAACGCAATCAGCCGGCGCCCGGCTTCCTCCATGTCTTCCAAGCTCCGGATCATCATCCCGGCAAGCACCTCCGCTTCAGGGATGTTCGGAGTGATGACCGTGGACAGCGGCAGAATCTTTTCCCGCATCGCCTCCACGGCCTCTTCCCGCAGCAGATGCGCGCCGCCCTTCGCAATCATGACGGGGTCCACGACAAGCACCGGGTGGCCCGCACCGGCAAGACCCGCCGCGACTTCAGCAATAATATCCCCGGAAAACAGCATGCCGGTTTTAACGGCGGCCACATCAAAATCCGCAAACACCGCATCCATCTGTGCGCGGACCGCCTCCGGGCCGAGCGGCCAGACGCCGTGCACACCGAGCGTGTTCTGAGCGGTGACGGCAGTGAGCGCGGACGTGCCGAACACGCCCAGCTCCTGGAAGGTCTTCAGGTCCGCCTGGATGCCCGCGCCGCCGCCCGAATCCGATCCTGCGATTGTCAGTGCCACACTTGTCATGCCCGCACCTCCTCGGCCGGCTCCGGAACCGCGAAGTCTTCCTCTCCCAGTAACGCCAGCCGGTCGATAAACGCAGAAAGGAAGCTTCCCAGAAGAGATGAAGTTGCCGCCGCCCGCTCTCCTGCCGCCTTGTAGAAGGCGAGTGCCGCGGCCACGGCGCGGAACGGGTCATCTTTGCCCACTGAGAGAAACGCTCCGCACACCGCGCTCAGCAAACAGCCGGCGCCGGTGATCCGGCTCATGACCGGATGTCCACCGCTGATGCGCACGATCCGCTGACCGTCCGTCAGCGCGTCCGTTTCCCCAGTCACCGCCACAACGCATCCGTACTGCCGTGCCACCTCCGCGGCAACTGTCTCCGTGTCCATGTCACCATCACCGGCATCCACCCCCGAAGCCTGCCAGTCCACGCCCGCAATCGCGGCAAGTTCACCTGCGTTGCACCGGATCAGCGTGACATCCACCGCCCCGAGCAGCCGGCTGACGGCGTCCCGGCGGAATTGCGTCGCGCCGGCACCGACCGGATCCAGCACGACGGGATTCCCTGCCCCGTTCGCCGCCTTGCCCGCCATTTCCATCGCCTCCAGCGACTCCCGGTGGAGCGTACCGATGTTCAGCACCGTGCACGACGCGGCTGCTGCCATTTCTCCGGCTTCTTCCGGCGCGTCCGCCATGACGGGGGAAGCACCGAGTGCAAGCAGCCCGTTTGCCTGGAAGTTCGCAACGACGATGTTCGTCATGCAGTGGACAAGCGGCCGCCTTTCACGGAGTTCCGACAACAGTTTGCTCATCGGACCCCCTCCATTTCCGGGGTTTCCCACTGTTCTCGTGTCCATGCCATTTCCCAGAAGTTCAGCTCATAGATGCTGCTTTTGCGGAACCTCTCCCCAAGTTCCAGGATGCGCTCCTCGGGCAGTTCCTCCGCCAGCCGGTTCATCCTGTCGATCTGCTCGTTCACGAGTTCGCCGAACCATTCGGAGCCATAGGTTGCGATCCACTTATCATAGATCGGGTGACCCGGCTCAGCGCCCTTCAGCCGCTCGCCGATCTCCCAATACAGCCAATAGCACGGAAGCAGTGCCGCAAGCACATCTGCAAGATCACCCTCGACGGCCGCCCTGTACATATGTGACGTGTACGCATAAGCAGTCGGCGCCGGCCGGAATGCCGCATGCTCTTCCGGCGTCACACCGAGCATCGTGAAGAATTCCTCATGAAGTGCCAGTTCCGCTGAGCATGTCGCTTCCGCATGCTTGGCAAAGCTTTGTGTCGTCAGCAGGTCTTTCGCCTTCACCGCGCCGAGCGCCTGGACTTTTGCGAAATGCGACAGGTAATACGCGTCCTGCAACACATAAAATCGGAAGACGTCCTCATCGAGCGTTCCGTCCGCAAGCGCCTCTACGAAAGGATGTCGGAAACTTGCCTCCCAGATCCCATCGCACTCCCGCCGTACCCGTTCACAAAATCCCATCTTCTCCGTCCCCTTTCCTAATTGGAGAACATGAAAAAGCCGCCTTCCGGATCAACGCGGAAGGCGGCCTGAATCAGCATTCGGATAAAGCAAAAGCTGCGCGGCCCCACTTCCCTACGCCGGTATGATCCGGATCAGGTTCCAAGGGTCCGCGCAGCCCATGCGCGTCTCAGCCTTTCGAAAGGCTCCCCCAGTGGCAGTTCATGTTCGGTTTTCACCATCACTATATCATGGGCAGAATATTTTGCAAGAGGGGCCTTACCTGCAGATCCGGCCGACCGAGTCCCTGATGAGCGCTTCTACCAGATCTGTTTTAAGCCGCTCAGGCTCCAGGAAGGCGTGGAGTGCAAGTCCGTCGATGATGGAATAAAGGCGCTCTGTCTCAAGCGTAAGGTCCAGGCCGTTTTTCAGCACGCCTTCATATTCGAGAAAAGAAAGCATCTTGCTGACCGCTTCATAGACACCGACTTCCGGAATTCCTTCCAGGTCCCGCCGGTGCCGGACATGCGCCTGGAAAGTAAACCATACATCCGTCTCCGCACGCCGTTCCGCATCCATCGGCACGATCTCGAGGAAAACCCGGATCACCTTTTCCCGGGGCGGAAGATCTTCCTGCAGAATGCCCAGTGCCCGTTTTTCAACCCGTTCATTGACAAGGCGCATCGCGTACACCAGCAGTTCATCCTGGTCTTTAAAGTAATGCCGCAGGGCACCTGTCGACAGCCCCGCTTCCCCGGCAATGTTGCGAACCGTCGCTCCTTCCATGCCCTTTTCCAGGATGACCCGCCACATGGCCTCCGCAATCTGCTCGCGCCGCTCCTCATGATTCACGATTTTTGGCATACCACTAGTATATCATCGATTTTTAAATAAAACACTTGTGTTAAATAAATACAACGTGCTAAAATCTAAATAACACAGATGTATTAAAAAGGAGTGCAAACATGAGCCTCATCGCCTACCTGATCATTGCCGTGGAAATCGGATTCTGGGTGTTTATCGCTGCCGGCCTTGTCACACGCTACCTGCTCGGAAGAAAACGTCTCGGGCTGCTGCTGCTCGCCATGACGCCGTTGCTGGACCTGACGTTGCTGATCGCGACAACCTATGACATCCTCGCCAATAAAGCGACTGCCACGGCCGCCCATGGCATCGCCGCCATCTACCTCGGCGTCTCACTTACCTACGGCAAACGGATGATCCGGTGGGCGGATGAGCGCTTCCGTTACCACATCATGAAAAAGGGGCCGAAGCCTGCAAAGCGGTACGGTTACGAGCATGCCAGGTATGAACTGTCAGGATCACTTCTTCATGTGCTGGCCTGGATGCTTGGCGGCGGGTATCTCTATCTTCTGATATACCTTGCGGGAAATCCCGGTCAGACCGAAGCCCTTTCCCAGATCCTGAAAGTCTGGTCGATTGTTGTCGCCATCGACCTTGCCATCGCCCTCTCCAATTTCATCTGGCCCAAGAAAGGAAAAGCGGACAGCGCCCACTGAGGTGCTGTCCATTTCTGTTATGTAACAATAAATAAGTTTCCATGCGTCCTACTTTAGGGAAGAGTGGAAGAAACTGTCCGGGAAACCGGACACGGGAGTGATGAAATGGATCCGTATATTTTCGGGGCGTTTGCCCTGGCTTATCTGGGGCTGCTGGTCTGGGTGCTGAAGAAACAGCGTTTCTGGACCCTGATGAGTGTCCTGGCGGCAGTCGCGCTGGCGCTCGTCTATGACAATGGCATTCTGGCAATCGGAAGCCTGATCGGCGAAGGCGCACTTTTGGAAGGTCTCAGTCTTGCCCGCTTCTGGCTGCATGCCCTTGTGACACCGACACTCATCCTGTTCTCGCTCGGCGCGATGCGGCAGGCGGGGATCGGATGGGCACAGAAGGGATGGGCGGCGCTGCTGTTCTGGGCAGCCGCCATCGCAGCAGTCGTCGTTGAATTCATCACCGTGCTCAGCGGTCTGAAGCTGGAGAAGGACGAAAGTTATGGCGTGCTGAGCTATTCAGCTGCCGAAGAAGCTTCGGGGCCGCCTGCCATGATCCTGATCGTTCTCGCGGCGCTTTTGGTCGCCGGGCTATTCCTTGCATGGAAGGCCGGTTCATGGTGGATGCTCGCCGGCACAATCGCCATGACCATCGGAAGCATGTTTAATCCGGATATCCCGAGCGAAGCTGCAACGAACCTGTTTGAGCTTATTCTGATTGCCTCTCTTGCGGTGACGAAGGTGAAGCTGGAGCACAAAGAAACCGGCAGTGAAGCATCCGGATCCCATGTCCTCGAATAAAGTCCAATAAGATGACGGCATGCCCAAAACCCGGCCAATCCCCACTTGCGGGAAAGGCCGGGTTTCTCTGTTTATACGTATCACAGCAGTCGGCTGATGCGCTTTTCCAGCATCAGCATGCCCCCTTCGCCCGCCTGGTAGTGGCGGAGGCGGCCTGTTTTATCGAACACGTAATAGGCAGGCACGTACCGGTTGCCGAATGCCCCGGTCAGTTCCTTCGCCCCGTCAACAAAGACCGGCTGGGTGATGCCGTGGGCAGCGGCGGCCTCTTTGATCTTCTCCATATCTGCATCATCTCCGGAGCGGGGCATATGGACAGCGACGACATTCAGCCGATCTCCGTATTTGTCTCGGATCGCGCTGATATGGGGCATCATGTCCTTGCAGAGTCCGCAGCTGACGGACCAGAAATGGATGAGTGTCGGCCGTTCGCCGACAAGGTCCGCCTTTGTTCTCACACCGTTCAACCATTCGGTTGCGCCGCCGAGTTCTGGCATCGGTGTGCGCAGTTTCATCCGATCTCCTCCTGTATGAAAGATCTACATCCCGCGGTCAGTTCGCGGCGAGGCGGCCGCCCGCCTGAAGGCCCTGAAGCGTACGGAGCGTTTCATCGACATCGCGGCCGATATCTTCCCGGAAAGCCGCCTGGTAGCGGAGCCGGCCATCCGGGCTGATGATAAAGAGGCCGCGGAGCGTGATACCCTCTTCCTCGATGAGCATGCCGTACTCCCGGGAAACAGAAAGCTTCCGGTCCGAGGCGAGCGGGAAGCTCAGGCCGCCGGGACCGTTGTTGCTGCGGGTTAGCCCTACCCAGGCAAGATGGGTATGGATGGTATCCGTTGAGACACCGATCATTGAGGCATTCAGTTCCGCGAACTCGACATGACGGTCAGAAAACGCCGTGAGTTCGGCCGGGCTTGAAAGCGCAAAGTCCAACGGATAAAAGATCAGGACCGTCCATCTGCCCTTCCTCATGTTTTCCTCCAGGCTGACCATGCCGAATTCCCGGTTCGGCAGGACGGCCTTCATTTCAAAGCGGGGTGCCGGATTGCCGATCATTCTTTCATTCATTTTCACTGCCCCCTTAATTTAAAGAAAATTCAAATTAAATTAAGGAAAGAATAGCAGAATCACGGCTGCTTATCAATGGGGTCAGTGTTTCCCAAGTCCCCTGATATCACGGGTCAGCTCAAGGAACCGGCGGTCCAGGTCTTTATATTCCGCGTCATCCGGCGATAGCATGCTGAGTTTGCCAAGTACGGCCTGGCGTTCGGTCTCGAGACGCAAGCGCTCCTCTTCACGCGCTTTCCCGTCGCTGCCTCTTTCGGTTTCTCCCCGTTTTTCTTCCCACTCGGCAGGCTTCGTCTGCTGTTTCGTCACGGTCTCTTCCCCGAATATAAGAATGCCGTCAGCAAGCTTTTCCGTGAAATACCGGTCGTGTGATGCGAACAGGAGCGTCCCGCGAAATGTCCCGAGCGTCCGCTCAAGCGCCTCCCTGGATGGCAGGTCGAGATGGTTGGTCGGCTCATCGAGCAGCAGTACGTCGGTATCTTCGAGGATGAATCTCATCAGCTTCATCTTAAGCCGCTCGCCCATGCTCAGGCCGGATAGAGGGAGTGTCCAGTGCTCCGCGGTGAATCCGAGATTCGCGAGATCGGTGCGGAGCTTTCCCTGCTGTTCGAATGTGGCGGCGGAAAAGTAGGCCTCCATCGTCTTCGATAGCGGCAGGTCCAGCACCGACTGGCTGAGGACGCCGACTGTCATCCCTTTCGTCCGCCAGATCTCCCCTTCATGCGGTTCTTCGCCGAGCAGCATGCGGAACAGCGTCGTCTTGCCTGAGCCGTTTGGTCCGAGAAGGGCGAGGCGCTCTCCGGAAAGGACAGTGAACCGGACATTCCGGAAAAGCGTACGGGTGCCAAAAGACTTTGAGACGTCCCGGAGTTCGAATACTCGCGTCCCCTTGCGGCGTCCGCCTTTCACGTCGAATTTCACGGACCCCTCCTCTTCAGGCTTCTCTACACCATCCTTTTCCAGCTCGGCTTCAAGGCGTTTGCGCTTGGAGCGGATCTGGATGTCCTTTTTCTTGGCCTTGACCCGGTAGTATTCCTTGTAGCCGCCTTTTTTCGTGGACTCCCGGTGCGCCTTGTCCGACCAGTCCGACAGCTGCGCAATTTGTTCATGGACACGTGTGATTTTTTTCTGCTGATGTTCGTAATGCTTCTGCTGTGCAACCCTTGCCGCTTCCTTCTTGTTCCGGTAATCGGTGTAGTTGCCCTCGTATTCGGTGAGGGTGCCGTGATCCAGCTCCCATACGCGATCCGCGACTTGGTCGATGAAATGCCGGTCGTGGGACACGATGATGAACGTCGACCGGCTTTCCCTGATCTGTCCGATCAGCCGCTCCAGCGCTTCCCGGTCGAGATGGTTGGTTGGCTCATCAAGCAGCACAAGCGGGCTTTGTTCCGCGAGGGCGGCAGACAGCCGCAGCTTCATCCGCTCACCCCCACTCGCGGTATTGTATGCAACCTCTTCTGGTAAGCGCCATTTTTTCCGTTCGGCCAGCACTTCTCCAGAAGCCATATTGAGGTCTGGTGACGCCTCTTCCTGCCTGAAATAAGTGACGGACGGCCGATTTACGATCCACCGGACAATCCCTGAAGACGGCTCCCGACTGCCCGCAATCCTGTCCATCAGTGTTGACTTGCCCGCTCCGTTCGGCCCGACAAGCGCGATGACCTCCCCTTCCGGGATATCGGCAGACACCTTCTCAAAAATTGTGACATCACCGTATATAACGGAAAGTTCCTCCAATCTACCAAGCAACATACAGATTCCTCCCTGTTTCCCGGAGGGCATGAAAAACCCCCCGGCCATAGTGGCCGGAGGGATCCGAAAAATGCTCATTTACACGTCGCCAAACAAGCCGCATCTATGCGGCTGCGTATCTGGATGACGATGGAAAAATGGGCAGACGGATCCCGCCGACGTTCGAAAAAAGCATCCGATTCGTCTAAAGCGCTCCGTCACTTGTCCATCGTCCCATTCGTCATCCCTTTCGATTTAAGTTGAGAACAGATTAACATATGCCCCGCTGCACGGCAACTATGCATAAGAAAGCCCGGCGCCTGATGCGCCGGGCTCCTCTTATTGTTCGATCACACGCTCGATCCGGTCCTCCACCATGTCGAGGCCGGTCCTGCCCGCCTGATAGTGGCGAAGCTGGCCTTCCTTGTCGAACACATAATAGGCAGGGGCCAGCTCGTTCTCAAAGGCATCAGTGAGCTTGTACTCACTGTCGACGAACACCGGCTGGGTGAGGCCGTACTGGTCCGCCGCCTCCCGGATCTTGTCCATGTCGTTGTCCGCACCGGTGAGCGGCATATGGACCGCCACGACGTTCAGATCTTCTTTGTACTTGTCCCGCAGCTCATTCACTTCGGGCATCGTTTCCTTGCAGATGTTGCAGCTGACGGCCCAGAAGTGGATGAGCGTCGGTTTATCGCCGACCAGCTCAGCCTTGGTTATCTCGCCGTTCAGCCAATCGGTTGCGCCGGACAGCTCCGGCATCGGTTCATGCAGTTTCATCAGGAATCCCCTCCTGCTCAATAAGTTTCCCGGGAAATGAACCGTTGAAACAGCGGTTTTAGGAGGGACACTTAATATTAGACTGATTTAAGGTGCCGGTTTGCGCTCCAGGGAGAGCTAATGTTAAGCCTCCTCGCCGTATTCTTCAAACTCACACACTCAATCTTCAAACTCCGAAGCTTATTCTTCAAACTCAGAAGCTTATTCTTCAAACTCGCGCCCGCATTCTTCAGACTCACCGGATCCCCATGAAAAAGCAGCCGGAGTCCGCCTCCGGCTGCAGATCAGCCCTCTTTCACAAACCCGATAAACGAATCCACCTTCTGATCGAGGAATTCAAGCGTAGGCCCGTCGATCAGTCCGCCTGATTCGCCTTCGAATTTCTGCTGGGCGAAGTTGACGAGCACTTCGTTGCCGCCCGGAGGCAGCACCTTGGCGGAGACACCTGGCGCGACCAGGATCTGGCGCAGGTGGATCTGCGCACGAAGCGTGCCCGCCATGCCCATCGAGGCCCCGAGCGGAAAGACAGGCTTGCCGACCATGACCCGCTCGCCCCTTGACGTCCAGTCCAGCGCGTTTTTCAAAACGCCCGGAACAGACCAGTTATACTCCGGCGTCACGATGATGATCGCGTCTGCATCCAGCACTTTCTGCTTAAACTCTTTCACGGCAGCAGGCGGATCAAGCTCCACATCCTGATCGAAATGGGGCAGCGCACCGATATCGGCGATTTCCATATCGAATTTGTCCTTGTAGCGCTCCTGCATCGTCTCGGCCAGCCGGCGGTTGAACGACTCCTTCCGCAGGCTGCCGACCAGTGTCAGTACCTTCACAGCTATCTCCTCCCCTTATGTAGACCTATTCTATCTTCGGTCAAAAGGTCGGAACATTTCAAGTATTAAATTTGCATCAGCCCGAGAATTACCGCCAGATTGGCGATGAAATGGGCTGCCGTGCTAAGCCACAGATTGCCGGTTTTATGATAAATGAAACCGTAAATCACGCTGTTAATAATGATGAAGACCAGATCATAGGCAACCAGCGCGAAATCTCCGGACGCCGCATGACCGAATGCAAACACTATCGATGTGAGCACGATGGCAGGCCAGGTGGCCAACCCCCCGCTCCAGCTGCTTCTGGAAAAATCCTCTCCACGCAATTTCCTCACCGAGTGCCATCAGCGCAATCTGCAAAACCAGGACAGCCAGCGGCACCTCGGCCACCATGAGGGCGATCCGTTCATGGAGATGCTCGTTGAATGCCGGCATGACGTAAGCAGATACACCCACGGAAAAGCCGTTCATCATAAGGGTCAGCAGGAGCCAGAGCCAGACGGTGCCACTTTTCAGATGCCAGCCTGCTTCTTTCACGCCGAGGCTCCCTTTTGCATAACGCTTCCGGCCCAAAACAAAACATAGAATACCGATGAGTACCGAAAGGCCAGCGATGTTCCACCCGATGAAAAATGAAAATGAGACGGCGACCATGATCACCAGGCCTGCCCGGCTGATTTTATCTGCTCCCGTATCTTTTTCTGCTAACTGAATCGTTCTCATCCCCCACCAGAGATCCTTATTTTCAGCCCGGGCATCGATCGCTTACCTTCTCCCCCCGAGCGCCCTGCCCGCCTGCCGTCCGGAGAACAGGCAGCCGCCGAGGAAAGTGCCTTCAAGCGAGCGGTAGCCGTGGACACCTCCTCCGCCGAAGCCGGCTGCCTCGCCCGCCGCATAGAGGCCAGGCACCGGTTCGCCATCCGCGCCCATCACCTGTCCTGAAAGGTTCGTCTGCAGGCCACCGAGCGTCTTCCGGCTGACGATGTTCAGGCGGACCGCGATCAGCGGACCCGCCGAGGGATCGAGGATACGGTGCGGCGGCGCGACCCGGACGAGCTTGTCGCCCATGGACGCACGCGCGCTCCGGATCGCCATCACCTGGAGGTCCTTTGCGAACTTGTTGTCGATCTCACGGTCCCGCGCCCTGATCTGCCGCTCCATCTCTTCAAGGAAAATGCGTTCTTCACCGACAAGGTCGTTCATGCCATCGACCAGCTCCGGAAGCGTCCGTGCAACGACAAAATCCTCTCCCCGCTTCATGAACTTCTCAACGGGCTCCGGTGCTCCGGGCAGCACGCGCGACATAATCATCCGGATGCTTTTGCCGGTAAGGTCCGGATTCTGCTCGGACCCGGACAGAGCGAACTCCTTCTCGATCATCTTCTTCGTCAGGACGAACCAGGAATAGTCGTAGCCGCTTTTCCCGATTGCCCCGAGCGTCGAGAGCGTGTCAAAGCCCGGGAAGTTCGGCGCGCCGAAGCGCTGTCCTTCCGCATCAAACCAGAGCGGCGACGGTCCCGGCAGGATTCGGATGCCGTGATTGGGCCAGACCGGCTCATAGTTCTTGATGCCTTCGGTATAGTGCCACATGCGGTCGCGGTTGACGAGCCGCCCTCCGGCCTTTTCAGCCGCTCCGAGCAGGTGCCCGTCCACATAGGCGGGGACGCCTGACAGCATGTGCGCAGGCGGCCTGCCGAGCCGCTCCGGCCAGTTTTTCCTGACCAGCTCATGATTGCCGCCGATGCCGCCGCTCGTCATGAGTACAGCACCCGCACGCACTTCAAACAGCCGCTCCACTTCGCGGGACGTCTTCTCCCCGCGTTCACGGTCATCCGGCACGAGCTTTTCCCCCCGCACACCCGTCACCGCTCCGTTTTCCGTAACGAAATCCGTCACGCGGTGCCGCGGCAGATAATGGATCAGACCGTCCCTGATGCCCCGCCGAACACGTTCTGCAAACGGCTTGACGATCCCAGGCCCCGTTCCCCAGACGATATGGAAGCGGGGGACGGAGTTGCCATGCCCGTCCGCGAGGCTGCCGCCGCGCTCCGCCCAGCCGACAACCGGGAAAAACCGGACGCCGAGCGACCGGAGCCAATCGCGCTTCTCGCCCGCGGCAAATTCGACATACGCCTTCGCCCATTGATAACCCCACTCGTCTTCGTCACTCATCCGGTCGAAACCAGCTGTTCCAAGCCAATCCTGCCAGGCCAGTTCATGGGAGTCTTTGATGCCCATCCGGCGCTGTTCCGGCGAATCCACGAGAAACAGCCCGCCGAACGACCACCACGCCTGGCCCCCGAGGTTCGACGCCGGCTCCTGGTCGAGGAGCAGGACCTTCTTCCCCGCATCGGCCAGTTCTGATGCCGCCACAAGCCCTGCAAGCCCGTGCCCGACCGTGATCACATCGTATTCCATTCCCATCCCGCCTTCCGCTTCTGATTTTCTCTCATTGTAAAGTAATTTTCTGTTTATTCACAGAAATGTCTGATTGGGCAAAGCAGATGTATAGAAGCCGCACTCCCCAGGGAATGCGGCTTAAAGAACTTATGCTATTGATTTAAGGTCTTGCTGACCCCGTCCCTCAACCAGTCTGCGGTCACTGTCTCTGCATTCAGCATGGCTTCCGGCGTCCCCTCGAACAGAATCTGTCCGCCCAGCTTCCCGCCTCCCGGGCCCATTTCTATCACCCAGTCGCTTGCTGCGATAAAGTCCAAGTTGTGTTCGATGATAATGACAGAGTTTCCCCGGTCCACCAGGCTCTGAAAGACATTCAGAAGCTTTTCATCGTCTTCCGCGTGCAATCCGAGGGACGGCTCGTCCAGCAAATAGATCTGGCCTTGTTTCTGCAATTGGCTGGCGAGCTTCAGACGCTGGATTTCCCCGCCGCTCAACGAACTGGTCGTCTGCCCCAAAGTCAGATACCCCAGTCCGACGTCCCTCAGGGTAAATACTCTGTTCAGGATTTTTTGCTGTTTAAAGTAATCAGCAGCCTCATCAATGGTCAATTCCAGAATCTCGATGATGTTTTTCTCCTGATAACGGTACGACAAGGCTTCATCCGAGTACCTCGTCCCGCCGCACGCTTCGCACGGAATAGTTACAGGATCCGCAAATGCCACTTCCGGTGTCAGGACGCCCTTTCCTTTGCAGACCGGACACGCCCCCAGGGAGTTGAAACTGAACAATCCCGCGGGCTGTCCCGTCGCTTTTGAAAAAGCTGCGCGTATGTCATCCATGATCCCCATATATGTAGCCATGGTCGAGCGGCTGGAGATTCCGATCCCGCCCTGCCCCACTGTGATGGACTCCGGATACTTTTCCCTGAACGCCTCCAGGATCAAGGAGCTTTTGCCCGATCCGGATACCCCGCACACCGCGACCAGAACATTTTTGGGAATATCGGCATCCACATTTTTCAGGTTGTTGTTTTTGGCTTTTCTTATCTTGAAATAATCCCTTGGATCCCTTGGGTTTTTGTTTATTTTTATTGGATGCCCCAGGGCATTTGCAGTCGGTGAATTCTTTAATCCTCCCAAGTCTCCTTGGTAGACCACGCGTCCGCCGGCCGAACCCGCTCCAGGCCCCATCTCCACAATCTCGTCCGCCGCTCTGATTACCGACAGATTATGTTCAATGACAATGACCGTGTTGTGCTGCTCTTTGATCCTTTTCAGCATCCGGATCAGCATATTGACTTCCTCCGGATGAAGCCCCGCACTGGGTTCGTCGAAAATGTAGGTCAGGTTATTTAAGCTGTTCCCCAGCTGACGGGCGATTTTCACCCTTTGGGCTTCTCCGCCGGAAAGGGTACCCATTTTCCTTGAAAGGCTCAAATAGCCCAGTCCCATGCCGATTAATTGCTTTACGTAAGGGATCGCCTGTCTTGCTATGGATTCTCCCATAGGATCTTTGACCTTCTCGAGCTCTTCCAGGATTTCCGGGAGTTCCAAATGATCGTACTCCACGATATTCAGGCCATTGATTTTGCACTCCAATACCTGCGGATTCAGGCCCGAACCAAGACAGGTCGGACACAGGGAATGTGTCGATACTGCCAATACATCCTCCTGGGAAACTTGCTTGAGTTTCGATATGTCCCGATTAATATAAACGCGCGTAAATCTGGGCAATAATCCGTCCCACTCCGCATTTTGCGGCCCGTTTTTCGTGTGAAACGGCGCATAAGCCCGTTCACCTTCCCGGGGACCATACAGCAGCAGCCGGCGGTCTTCTTCCGAATAGTCCCTGATGGGTTTATCCGGGTCGAACAGTCCGCAGGTCATCATCCAATTGCCCTGCCAGCCGGAAGGGGATAATGGCTTGAACTGAACGGCATATTCCCTGAGTGACTTGTCGAAATCAACCAGCTTATCTACGTCCGGTGTGATCACTTCTCCAAATCCGCCGCATTCCGGACATCTGCCGAATGAACTCTGGCTCGAGAAATCATTGGCGGTCCCGATTGCCGGCTGCCCGATTCTTGAGAACAGCAGCCTGATCAGCGGATCGATGTCCATATAGGTACCGACAGTAGAGCGGGAATTTCCTCCTGCCGGCTTTTGCTCTACTACGATGACCGGACTCAAGTTTTGCATCAGGTCGGCCTGCGGCCTTTCGTACCTCGGCATCTGATACCTGACATATGCAGGATAGTTCAACGTCATCTGCCTTCTGCTCTCGGTTGCCAGCGTATCAAAAACAACCGAACTCTTTCCCGAGCCTGAAAGGCCGGTAAAGACGATGATTTTTTCTTTCGGGAGATTCAGGTCGATGTTTTTCAGGTTATTTTCCTTGAGCCCTCTTAAGACAATCTCATCTTTTTCCTGTGACATTTCCCTATCCTTTCTGCAGCTAAGATGCTGGCCGAGTGACGAAATCCGCCCGTTACCGGAAATTATTTGCGCGTTAAAGGCCCGTCAGGCTGCGGCAACTCCTGCTCCATGATCTGATTCATCTTACAAAAATGATCAAAGAATTGTTGTGCGAGTTCTTTTTCTTCCGGGTCACTTTTCAAAGCAATGAGATCCCGCAGAATTTGAGCCACCGATGAATTATCAAAGTAACGGTAGATCCCTGTGTTCCATGTCATCTTGTCGGGGTTTTTGTCGTTGGAGTAGTATTTCCAGAAATGCATCTCGGACGCTTCCTGTTCAGTCAGACGGATCCGGTAAACGGAATGGGCAGGAACAATGCCATCTTCACACTGCCTGCCGATAAATTCTTCATTCACCATATAGACGCCCAGGATCTGCCGGTCTTCTTCAGGCTTGTCGGAATCTCTTGCTGTCAGCAGGACTGCACTGTTTTGATGCAGACGGATGGGTTTGTTCGGCTTCCCTTTGTTTTTTCCGCTTTTTATTTCACCGGAGAACACTTTCCACTTAGAAAAAGCATGATATTGGTCTTCCGGCTCAAGCCAGATAACCATCTGGGATTGCGGGTGCAGCTTATGATTTTTCATTAGCTTTTCATGCTCCATACGAAGTTCCTGCTTTTTCCGGTGCAGTTCTTTTTCCTCTTCTTTCTGGAGTTCTTCCTCCTTTCGCTCACTTTCCTTTTCTTCGATCATTTCTTTGAGTGATTGAGCAGTGCTCTCATCATGGAGAACCAGGTGTTTTCCGAAGACGTCAGGAAAAATAAATTTCTTGCTTTCCGTACCAAAATCCACTTCTATTCTGGAATCATCGAGATTGACGACTTTGCCCGTACCAAAACGTTCATGCGTCACTTTCTTATTGAGTAAATTCATTATTCTTTTCCTCCCTTGTAAGGATAAAAACAACTGTTTTTCATCGGTAAAAAAAGAATATAAAAAAACGCATTCTCCATTCTCTCTGCGGAAAAAAGCACAGCAGAATTTCGGAATACGAGTCCAAAAACAATTGTACGACTATTGTAACATTTTTATGACAACAACACAAATTTAATGTTGACAATCTGATTTCATCTATGTAATATATTAAGTTTTATTCATTTGATTTTATTGCATAAAAAAAGGAGATTGGCTGTCCAATCTCCTTTCTTGTTCGCATAGAATTCTGCTTTACTTGCCGAGTTTCAGTGATTCAGCAATCAGTTTCGGAAGGTCTGTATTGTCATGGAAGCCGACAAAGCTGTCTGCTTCCGGTCCGAACACATAAAGCGGGATGTCGGCGCCGGTATGGTTCGTGCTCGTCCATCCGATGTTCGCGCGGTCGCTGATCACTTTGTTGATGGCCAGGCTGGCGTTGCCGGCTTCACTGATCGCCCGGATTTCGTTTTCATTCAGATCGAAGCCCGTGTATTCCTTGACGACTTCCGCCACATTCGAACGGTCTTCGTTCAGCTGGACCGCCATGTGGTCCCCTGTTGCAGTCACGTTTTGCAGAATGCCTGCGTTCAGTGCCATGGAACCGTTTGAACCGGTCGTCATGCCGCCTGTATCGTGGTCGCCGGCAACAACGACGAGTGTGTTCCCGTCTTCTTCGGCAAATTCGATCGCTTCTTCAACAGCTTCTTCAAATGCCGCAACTTCCGACATTGCCCATGCCGCGTCATTGTCGTGGCCCGCCCAGTCAATCTGGCTGCCTTCCACGACGAGGAAGAACCCGTCCTTGTCCTCTTCAAGTGCATCGATGGCGGCTTCGGTCATCTCCGCGATGCTTGGCTGTTCCGTTTCGCCGCGGTGGAGCTCAGGGGCCAGTGCGTCATCGGCAAAAAGTCCGACAAGGCGATCGCCTTTGTCAACGTCCAGATCATCGACATCCAGCAGCTGGTCACGGGTTTCAATGTATGTAGCGCCCTTTTCCTGTACTTCCCGGATCAGGTTGCGTTTATCCTGATTGCCGCCTTCTGTTGCCGGCAGGAAGTTGTTTTTCCCTCCGCCCAAGATGACATCGACACCGCTGTCCGCCATCTGGCGGGCGATTTCCGTTTCATTGTTCCGGCTGTCGACATTGGCGACAAACGAAGCAGGTGTTGCGTGCGTGATCGTCGAAGTGGCGACGAGACCTGTGGATTTGCCGGCTTTTTCTGATGCTTCAAGGATCGACTCCAATTCATTTCCTTCTGCATCCAGGCCGACTACGCCGTTGTTCGTCTTGACGCCAGTCGCCATGGCCGTACCCGCCGCTGCGGAATCGGTGATGGCCGAGTTGGCCGAATAAGTGGTGAACATCCCTTTCAGGTGGGCATCCCATACCGCTTCTTCACCTTTGTAGATACGGTAGTTCGAAGCGTAATCAGCGCTGAACCCGTCCGGAATCATATAAATGACATTTTCAATCTTGCTTTTGTCTTTGCCATTTCCTTTACCGGGTTTTCCTGTCCACTCCGGCTTTCCTTGTCCTGCCCATTCCGGTTTGGCTGCATCTGCCGCTGTAAGGCCCATTCCAGATAGGATAAGGCCCGCCCCCAATGCGGCGATTCCAACTTTCTTCAGCATGCTACCCACTCCTCTTACCTAAGTTTCTCGAACAATTGCAACTTTATCGGAGGAATGTTTACGCAGAGTTAATTCAATGTTAAGGAATTGTATGAAATGCATGGTACAAACAGACCATTACAATAGCCTCATCGATGTTCAGCACAAATAAATACCGCCCGTTTGCACCAAGATTCTGCAAACGGGCGGCTCCTATTTTTATTTGTCGAGATAAATCCCGCCGCCAGGTCCAAGCGGAAGGCCGAGCAGGTACCATACACTGAACAGAATGGTCCACATGATGGCGAATGCGATCGTATACGGGAGAAGGGAGGACATGAATGTCCCGATCCCCATTTTCGGATCATACTTTTTCGCGAACGTAAGGACAATTGCAAAATAGGCGAGCATCGGTGTGATCGGGTTCGTGATGGAGTCCCCGATCCTGTAGGCGACCTGGGTAACTGCCGGATCATAACCGAGCAGCATGAACATCGGAATGAACACGGGTGCCAGAATTGCCCATTTTGCGGACTGGCTGGCAACCAGCAAGTTAATCAGTGTCGCTACAATCATAAAGCCGATAAAGAGCGGAAGGCCGGTAAGACCGATTGAATCGAGTGCGGCCGCGCCTTTGATCGCGATGACCGGACCAAGGTTGCTCCAGTTAAAGTATGCAATCATCTGCCCGGCGATAAAGGCGATGACGATGTATGTACCCATGCCGGCCATGGCTTTGCTGAGCTGGTCTCCAAGATCCTTGGAGTCCTTCAGCGTGCCGGAGGCTTTCCCGTAGGCCAAAGCCGGAACGAGGAAGAGGATCATCATGATCGGAATCAGTGAATCCATGAACGGCGACACGATCAGCCCGCCATCTTCCGGATTCCGCAGAATGGCATTTTCCGGAAGTGTCAGCAATGCGATGATCGCTCCGGTGATGAGAAGCGAAACGCCTGCCCAGAGGAGGCCCTTCTTTTCTTCCGCCGTGACTTGCTCTCCGACGCCTTCGGCAGCCCCTTCATATTTGCCGAGGCGAGGCTCGACGATCCGGTTGGTAACGAACGTCGCCACCGGAACGAGGACAAGTGCGGAAACGACGAGGAAGTAGTAGTTGATCATCGGGTTACCGACATAGTCCGGATCGATCATATGAGCGGCCGGCTCCGTAAAGCCGTAAACCAGCGGGTCGGACAGCGACAAAATCAGGTTCGCCGCAAACCCGCCCGCACACGATGCGTAGGCAGCGGCCATACCCGCAATCGGGTGACGTCCGAGCGCGATAAAGATCATCGCGACAATCGGAGGCAGGACGACCATGGCAGCATCAGCTGCCGCGTTCCCGCAGATAGAAACGATGACAATCACCGGCAGGATGATTTTCTGCGGCGCCTTCAGGATGGATGCCTTCAGGAGGGCAGTGATCAGTCCTGTCGACTCCGCAAGTCCGACACCCAGCATAACGACGAGTACGAGGCCAAGCGGCGGGAAGCTCGTGAAATTGGTGACCATTTCCGTCAGGATCCGGACAAGACCGTCCGCATTCAGAAGGTTGACGACCGTGATTTTCTCGCCGGTCCCCGGATGCGTTGCGGTTGTGCCCATAAAGCCGAAAATCGCGGAAGCGACCAGAATGGCGGCAGTGATATAGACAAACAGCATGATCGGGTCCGGCAGCTTGTTTCCATATTTCTCGATAAAGTCGAGGAACCGGTTGAAAATCCCCCGCTTTTTCGTTTGAGTGGCATTTGCCATCTTACTTTCCCCCTTTAACACAGTAAAGCATGTGTTCTATCTTAGTAAAGATGGGCTGAAGATTCAATATATTTTTTATAAAAACTATTTGTTAATAATTCCTGCGCAGTTTTGCCGCTAATAAACAAGAACCCGGGCCTCTGCCCGGGTCCTTCATCACGCCTGCTTTTTCTTTGCAGCAGCCCGTTTTTTCGGAGCCGGCTTTTTCTTCGTGGATTTCTCGAGGGAAGCCTGAAGCGCGGCCATGAGGTCGGTCGCGTTGGTCGCGGCAGGTGCCGCCGGCTCGGTCGCGGTGACGGTGTCCTTGCCTGCTTTTTTCGCCTCGATCAGCTCCATCAGTGCTTCACGGTACTCGTCTTTGTACTTTTCCGGTTCGAACGGCGTCGTCAGCTGTTCAATCAGCATAAGCGCGACATCCAGTTCTTTTTTTACGATGCTTTCAGCTTCCGGCACATTCGGCACATCCTCGACTTTCCGGACCTCGTCGGGGTAATGGATCGTCTCCAGCATAAGCGCATTTTTGTAGACCCGCACTGCCGCCAGCTGCTCCTTTTGTCGGATGATGATTTTCGCGATACCGATCTTGTCCGAATCTCCGAGTGCCGCCCTGAGAAGCGCATATGCCTTTGCCCCGCCTTTATCCGGCGCAAGGAAATACGTCCGTTCAAAGTAGATCGGGTCGATCTCCTCCAGCTTCACGAAGTCGACGATCTCGACCGCCTTGTCCTCGTTTTCTTTCTTGAGTGCTTTCAGGTCCTCCTCATCAAGCACGACAAACTTGCCCTTCGTATACTCATACGCCTTGACGATATCCTCAGGCTTCACCTCGGCATTGCACGACGTACATACCTTCTTATACGAGATCGGCGCATTGCACTCCTTGTGCAGCTGCCGGAGCTTGACGTCACGATCCTCCGTCGCCGCATGGAGTTTCACCGGGATATTGACGAGACCAAAGCTGATGCTGCCCTTCCAAACCGTATGCATCCCATCACCTGCTTTTTCCCCTAGCATGTCCTGTCCGGCCCGTGCTATGTATGAAGTTTTCTTCAAGGCGCACACTGGAATGGAATAGATCGGGCGTCTGTGGATGGACTTAACTCTCAGAGCGCTAAACTTAACTCTCGCGATAAATTCCGCCGCCACAAAGGAGGCAAACCATGAAACCGATGAAGCTCACACCTGCGGAAACGCTGCCGGAGGGCTCCGGCTGGCTGTA
The DNA here is from genome assembly GCF_059758705.1 of Bhargavaea sp. GQ12. Lineage (NCBI taxonomy): Bacteria > Bacillati > Bacillota > Bacilli > Caryophanales > Caryophanaceae > Bhargavaea > Bhargavaea sp. GQ12. The sequence goes on along the minus strand of NZ_JCAXEU010000009.1, from coordinate 99,484 downwards.
TGAAGTTAAATACGACGGTTTCCGTTGCCTTCTGGACTGGCGGAAGGACGGGATCCGCCTGCTTAGCCGGAACGGGAACGACTTGGCGGACAGGTTCCCTGAAATCATCGCGGCAATCACGGAGGCGAGCGACGCGGCGCGCCCATACTTGCCCCTTTTATTAGACGGTGAGCTCGTTTTTCTATTAAACGACGTCAGAAGTGATTTTCCCGTCGTAGCACGCCGCTCCAGGCTCCGCACACAATCAGCGATCGAGGAACAGAGCCGCATGTTTCCTTGCCGGTTTGCCGCGTTCGACCTGTTGGAGAAGGGCGGTGAAGACCTTCGGGCAACGACAGTCGAACAGCGGAAACAAGCACTCAGCGAGCTGCTGCGGTCACTGAACTTTCCATTGGACACAGACTACCTCGACCCGTCAGCGGTGCAGGGAGTGGCAGCCCATACCAAACCGGAGACTCTCAGGAACCGGCTGATCGCAGGAAACGGCGAAGGACTCGTGATCAAGAGGAGCGGCAGCCGCTGGCAGGAAGGCATCCGATCCACCGACTGGGTCAAAATAAAAAACTGGCGAACCGTTCCGGTTGTCCTGACGGCTTTCGAAGCGGAAAACAGCAACTTTTCCGGACGAATTCTGGACCAGGGGGAATGGCGTGAAGTTGTAACTTTGCGTCACGGATTCTCTGAAGAAGAGTTGAAAACACTGATTGCATTATTTAAAGCAAACGGCACAGAAGGACCTCCAGGCATCTTTACGCTCGCCCCCGCCGTCGTTGCCGAAGTGCTGACAATCGGCGAGTCGGGCGACAAATTGCGGGAGCCCCGCTTTTCACAGTTTCTCTTGGATGAAGACCCGGAGACGGTCACCGTGCAACGCTACCGGCGTGCGCTTGAGCCGATTCCACCCGGGGTCACCGTAACCAATCCGGACAAGCCACTTTTTCCCGAAGCCGGGATCGACAAGGACGGCTATCTGCTATACCTTCAGCATGCCGCACCCCATCTGCTGCCCTGGCTTGAAAACCGCCCCCTCACCGTCATCCGGTATCCACACGGCACGGACGATGCCGAACGGTTTTATCAGAAGCATGCCCCGGATTCCTTACCTTCATTTGTCCACACTGCGGCCGGGGAAGAAGGAGAAATTCTGTTATGCAACAGTTTGGAGGCCCTTCTCTGGTTAGGCAACCAGGCCGCTCTCGAACTGCACGTCCCTTTCGGCCGGTTGAGGAAGGGAGAAGAGTCACTGTTTCCGGACGAAATTGTATTTGACCTGGATCCGCCGGATGCCACGAAATTCGGGCTTGCCGTGGATGCTGCCCTCAGGCTCAAAAAAGTGTTCGACGGTTTCGGCCTGACATCGTTTGTAAAGACTTCCGGCGGCAAGGGGATGCAGTTATATCTCCCGATACCTCCCGAAACTTTCACCTATGAAGACACCCGGCAATTCACTTCCTTTGCCGCAAATTACCTTTGCGAGCAGGCACCGGAGCATTTCACAACGGAGCGGATGAAGAAGAAACGTGGTGGCCGGCTATATGTCGACTACGTCCAGCACGCCAGGGGAAAGACCATCATCGCCCCTTACTCCACACGCGGCTCTGGCCATGCACCTGTCGCTACTCCTTTGGAATGGCACGAACTGACTGATGGCCTTCGCCCAGAAATGTTTACGATCAGCACGGTTACCGAGCGGCTGCGCTCAAAAGGCGATCCATTCAGACTGATGGAGAAAGCCAGAGACAATCAGCCATTTGGTGAGGTGTTGGAGAAATTAAAGGAAATGCTGAAGTAGACCGGCTGTGCATAACTTCTCCTCCTAAAATATTTATACACATATTATCCACACATCAGAAATAGAATTTATGTATATTGCGATTGTATGTATTTTATCCACAGGGTTTCCGCCTACCCTGTGGATTTATTTATAATCCTGATTTTTTTTCAAAAAGAGGGAGAAGCAGATTGCGGGGTATAACTCTAAATCAGAAAGACGGGAAAAGGGCAGCCCAAAAATATGCAGTGAAAGAGGGAGGACGGGGAGAAAGAAAAAACGGCCCGGCACCGACAAAATTTGCTATTGAAAATACTTACGTAATTAATGTCGAAAATAAGAGACAGAAGAAGAATTACAAGATGTCTTACATTCGCTCAAGTACCATAATTTACTTTTATTAACTCTCACACATTATGTTTCTATTGTGCGCACAAAGTACTCACATAATACTCACAACTTCATACATACATTGTGCGCACAACAGAAATATATTATCCTCCTAAAAGGCGGTTTTCGGCGATTTCTGTAGGAATTTTGTGCGCATATCCTACATATTCTCTATTTCTATCATGAGGAGGACGCGGTATAATCATTCCTAGAAACATATAGGGAGTGATTGGAAATGGCAGTACTCAAAGCCGGTGCCGATGCCGGGAATAATGCACTGAAATTATGGGTGAAAGATCATGAACCAATTCTGATTCCGACCGTCTATTCAATGTATATGGGCGAGACGACAGAACTGATGGATATGGAAGATATCCCTAAAGATGCTCTTCTTGAGAACATCGATGTCACGATCAACTCCAAGGCGCTTTCCTTTAACGGGCAACGTTATGTGATCGGGGAGAAGGTGCTGAACGACAACCTTCCGGGCATCGAGCTCGAGAAACGTTCAGACAAGTCCGCTGACGAGATCCCTGTTCTTGTAACGCTTGCAGGCCTTGCGATCGATGCGATGCGCCGCGAGTACAAGAAAAACAAGATTACTGTCACTTATGATCTGTCCGTGGCGCTGCCTGTCGGTATGATCACGCAAGAAGCGGCAAAAAACAATGCTGCCCGCTACATGGGGACACATGAAGTGATCTTCCACCACCCGTCCGGACGCAACGTGACCGTGACGATCAAGATCGAATACTGCAAGTGCCTTCCTGAAGGGGCAGCAGCCGCTTGGGGCGTCGTATTTGATGAGGGAGGAAAGCTGTCCGAGCGGAAAGTCGAAGTCGGCGACAAGATCCTGAAGGTCGACTTCAGCGACAAGACGCTTCTTCACTTTGATATCGGTTCCGGCACGACGGAGATTGTCGTGACAGAAGGTGTCAGATTCAACCCGAAACTGTCGGAAGGCCTGAACTTCGGCGTGAAATCGGCGATCAGCGAGATCCTTAAGCGCTGGAACCGCAACCACCCGGTCAAGTCGATCGATTCCATGGCGGAATTCAACGAAATCTACTTTGATCCTGAGCACCCGCGCCACAACGAGCTTAAGGCAGAGTCCCAGACCGGCCTTATGCAGCTTGCACAGCGCATCAGCCGTCCGATCATCAACAAGATCGACGACCTGAAGGATGACCCGTACGTCTTCATTTACGGCGGCGGAGCGGCCATCCTGAAAGACTACCTCCAGCAGATCCTCAACGCGAAGGAGCGCACGACCAACGTCACGTTCCTGCAGGACCCGATGTTCGTCAATGCGCGCGGCCTCCTCGTCTACACCTGCTCGCCTCGCTATGAGCAGCAGAAAGAAAAGGAATTAGGTGTGGTCGCAAGTGGCGCGGAATCGAAGTAAAACCTATCAGCAGGGGGAACGGATCAATATTTACCTGAGCCGCGATCTCACGCCGGAGTTCATCGACTGGATCAACACCCAGTCCGACCTTTCGAACTTTTTCCTGTACGCCGCCCAGCAGCTGTACCGGAAGACGGGCTTCGTCGATGTCGCCGAAGTCATGCCGAGAAAAATCAACTTCGAACTCGCCGGCGCGGAAGACCGGGATCTTTTCATTCCGGAGGCCGCCCCGCCGGCGCCTGTGCGCAAGGCAATGCCAATAGTGGAACCAGAACCCGAACCGGAACCGCCAAAGGAGCCCGCTCCCGCCTGGGGGGCACTTGATGACTTCGACGACCCGTTCGCATAAGAAAAACCCGCCAAACCGGCGGGTTTTTTTATTTCTGCCTGAGCAGATAGGAATCTTCCAATGCCCATGACAGCACGAGATACACCCAAAGGGAGACTGAGATCGTCAGGAGAAAAATCAGCCTGACGACAAAAGAAGAAATCCCGAAGAATTCCGCTATTCCCCCGCATACCCCAACAATTGCGCGGTCATTCGATGACTTTCTGAGCTTTTTCAACCGAATCCCCCCTCTTAATACTATTGGCGATGTGAGCCCTGATCACCTTTTTTTGATATCAGGCGGTACCGGCAGGAATAAACGCCAATGACGTCCAATAAGTATCAATCAACTGCCTGCACGGAAAGGAAGGAATCCGATGAATCAGTCTGCCACACGTCCACAAATTACGACGGAGCGCCTGTTGCTCCGCCGCTTTACCGCAGCCGATGCGCCGGAGGTCAGCCGCCTGTGCGACAACTACAACATGTACAAAAGCACGCTGAACCTGCCGTACCCCTACCCGCTGGAAAGCGCGCTGGAGTGGATCGCCACGCATGAAGAAAGCTTTGCCAGCGGACAGCTGTATGAGTTTGCAATTACGGACAGAGAGACCGGCCAGATTTACGGCGCAGTCGGGCTTTCCCACCTACAGGCGCATAAGCACGGAGAAATCGGCTACTGGATCGGGGAAGAGTACTGGGGGCAGGGCTACGCCACAGAAGCCGTCAAAGCCGTGCTGGACTTTGCCTTCCGTGAAAAAGACATTCACCGGGTCTATGCCAGGTTCTTCGCGTCCAATCCCGCTTCGGGAAAGGTCATGGAAAAATGCGGGATGATCTATGAAGGCACGCAGAAAGAGCATTTCTATAAAGAAGGCCGGTACGAGGACCTTCTGCTATACGGCATCCTCCACCCAAACCACCAATAGTTATGCACAAAACCCGCCACTATCGGCGGGTTTCTGCCTGCTCCACTTTATCCACTTGTTGATAACTCTTCAATTTTGTTCCTGTCCACAGACTTATTCAGAATTCCCCTTATCCTGTGGATGAACGGACCCTTCTTCCACGTCCGCACATTCAAAGCATTCGAGCCGCCCTGCTTCCGATACACCGTTCAGAAAACCGTCCAGGCAAAAGACGTCCTTGCCGCATGACTCGCATGTGCCCACCAGTTCCCGCATGAAGGTCCCTCCTTTTTCAATGCGTATTCGGCAAAAAAGACGACGGGTCCTTTTTGGGGTACCTGTCGCCTTCCGTGCTATCTTATTCGCCCTTCTCCGCCTTCTCAAGCCGGTTCATCAGGAACTTGACGAACTGGTCGTCATTCAGCAGCCAGACGTTCCTCTCGCGCTTCAGGGCCTTCTCAGCATCGAAGAAAGATGCATACGTCTCTTCCTGAATGCGGCCGTTGCGTTCGACTCCCCAGCGGCCGTCTTCTTTCGGATGGACGAAGTAAAGGTCGCCTTCCGGTGCGCGGTAGATCGTGCCGAACGGCGATTCTTTCAGGTTGTAGCGGGTATGGCGCGCATCTTCGCGGAGCGGCTCTTTCTGGAATGCCGCTTCCACGTAAGAAGCAAACGCTTCTTTCGACATCGAGGCACCGCTCGCCTTGGCATGCCCGCCGCCTCCGAACGTGCCGGCCACTTCCGACACATCGACATCGTCATGCACGGTCCGGAACGATACTTTGCGGCCGCCCATATTCAGGATCACGATGTAGTCGAGATGCGGATTTTCCTTGCCGAGCTCGTTGCCCAGCTCAGAATGATACGACTCGGCATGCACGACACCTGCAAATAGGCCGTCATGCTCGAGCTGCACCATTTCACGGCGTTTTTTACGGATATAACGCGACATCTTGTCGTCTTCCATGTCGAGCAGCTGCTTCTCAAACGGGTCGAACTGGAACGGGGCGTCAGCCTGCAGACGCTCGAGCATCTTCGACTCGAACTCGTCAAACGACACCATGAAGAACAGCGCATTCAGGCGGCGGGCCTTGTCGTTGCCGTTTTTCTCCCATTCCCAAGTATCGTACTGCCGGACAAGCTCCACGAACTCGTCCGCGGAGCGTGTAGGCTCAAGGAAGCCCTTGTCGATCAGCCAGGCATAAAGAAGCGACGTAGCCGACGTCAGCTTGCCGTCTTCCTGCTCGACTGTGACATTGCCCCATTCATACTCGTTCAGATGGAGCGCCGTTTTGTGATGATCAATTAGCGTCACTTTGCCGCCTTTTTTGATGAATTCCTCGATCCGGGTTTCGTTTTCCTCATCCACCGACAAGTCGGTGATGATCAGTTCCGTGCCGGTATTTCCTTCACCCAGGAACCGCTCCACTTCACGGTCCAGCATCTGGACGGAATTGTATCGCACGTTCACATCGTCCCCGAACGCCAGCTTCGCCACGATGCCGCAGCCGATGCCGTCCAGGTCGTTGTGGGACAATAATTTATACACCGAATCACCTCAAATAATTGCTTTGAACACTTAACCAAGTATACCCGTTTTCCGGGCGATTTTCTTCCAAAAGTAAAAAGGAGGAAGCCGAAATTCGTCATTCCTCCAGCTAGGTCCGCTGTATATGCACTTCTTCGCAATTAATATTGGAGTGCCCTCTCCATTGCCATACATAGAAAACTTACTTCATCAGGCTTCTCCGATCGGCTTCGTAAAACAAATGATCCGATTGGCCTCGGTAAAGCCGAGGGCGAGATGGACTTGCAGGCTGATTTCATTATCCAGCTCACAGTCGCTCGCGAACTCGCTGCACCCCTGATCTTGCGCCCACCGTTCCGCCCGCACTACGAGCTCACGGGCGAAACCTTCCTGCCTGTGGGCCTCTTTAACAAACAGCCCTTCCAGATAGCCGATCGGGCTGGTCGATGTGCCCTCGACATAATCATGCCGGAGCTGGACTTGCGAGAATCCGACCGGTTCCTCTTCGTAAAACGCAAGAAAAACAGCCGCTTCCGGGTCCGCGATCAGTTCAGAAAACTCCCCTTCCAGCTCCTTTGCAGTATGGTCTGGCCAAAGAAGCAAGGCCAACTCCCCGGTCACCTGGGCATCATTCGGTGTCGCTTGCCGAATGTTCATGTGATTCCCCCTTTTCATCCAAACGCTCCAGTACCGCAGCGATGCCGTGCATCAGAATACCAATTGAGACGATGATCACGAGCGCACTCAAGGCGACCATTAGATTCATCAGCCCGCCCTCAGGTCTTGCACCTGCATCAGCTGTTCCAATCCCGAGATGCCGACAACGACCATCGCGCTGCCAAACAGCTTCAGCCAAAACGTGATCCCCATACCCTTCCCCCATTAGTAGAATTCGTATAGCCCTTCTGCATAATACTGGTACGTTTCTGGTGAAATGCTTTTTCCGTAAACTTCGAAGAAGAGATCTCGGTCTCCCGGCCAACTAAAGATACCCGGCTTCGGCCGGATGGCCAGCGCGATGTCATAATCCGGGTCCCCCGATGTGCCTCCGCTCCAGTCAATGATGCCGGTGAGCCGGCCGTCTTTCACCATGATGTTGTCGACCGTGCAATCGCCATGAATCAGGTACTCTTCCGTAATTACAGACGGCTCCCTCTTTAGCCGCTCCATCAGTTCAGGCGAGCCGTCCGTTTCATAGCGATTCAGGTTGTCCTCCGCTTCTTCCAGCATGCGCTCAATCCATGGCCGGTCCTGCTTAAGAGCATCTGGCACAGGCGTCTGATGAATCTCCCTGAGAGCCTTTGCAAATGCCTTGATGACCTGACGCCGCTCCATGGGGTCGGTTGTCCGCTTTAACGCATTCCGTACCGTCTCTCCCTCAATGAACGACATCAAAGCCCAACTGCAGGACGGCTCTTCCAGGAAAGCGATCAGCTGAGGAACCGGCAAACCGGTTCCCGCCAGCTGTTTTAACACTAAGGCTTCACGCCTGAGCCACATGTCATACGGCGGCTGCTTTGAGCGCTTTAGCACAAACTTCCCTCTATCAGTTGTCAACAGGGCCACTTCCGACGTCCCGCCCTCCGGCAAACTGTCCACATTGTGGATGGTACCGGGAAGTTTTTCAGTTATCCCCTTGGGGATATCTTCACAATGGATTGGCACGCTACACACCTGTGGATGGCGTGACCTCGGCCGGCATGTTCAGTTCCACCTTAATTGCTCCGGAACCGTCATTTATCACTAGCCAGTTCGAGGACAGCATATCGTTTAACTGCTCCAGTTCATGGGGCTGCAGGCGGAGACCATTAATCCCCGTTTCTGTTACCGCATAGTCCGACTCCTCTTCTTTACCAAAGCGCATCCGCAGCAGGTTCTTTAACCCGTTAAACGTCACGAACTTCACCTCATAGCCGTCAGAGAGAGCAGAGCGGAACGCCGCCAGATCCTTTCGTGCAGCCTTCACCAGCACACTGTAATCAAACCGCGGTTCGATCTCTTTAAGCCGATCAGCATCTTCCTGCTCGACAAGAGTAATGATTTCTTCGATGGACATCCCTTTGCAGCGGAGCGATTCGACCATATAGGCCTCCATCAGGGTCAGTTTTGATTTGGTCAATGGATGTTCCTCCTACTTACAAGATACTTTTATTCGCCTTTGGAACCAGGTGAGCCGGCATTGGTGTATCGAGCTCCCAAACAAAGCTCACCGGTCGACTTCCTTCATGACTCACATAGTTTGCCGTTCCTAAGAATGTAAACGGTGAAGTGAACCCGTCTTCCGTCTTGTATTCTCGTACAAATAATGCAATTTGTTGATTTAGCGACTTATGGTGAATATAGCGTTGTGCAGTTGAGCTCGTTTCAGAAGTACGGCTTTGGGATTGCCAATGAAATAACCGATTGCTAATTGCGTAGTCTTCATACATTGTAGACTCCGAGAACTCCTTGTCAGATTTGTTAAGTGTAATAAAGAACACATCCGTCTTTATCGGCTCAAAGTGTTTGACTCCCTCACGGAACGCGGGTGCCTGTTGGTCATTATAATAGTCAAACGCGGCCATAATCTGGTCGGTCGTATAGCGGCCGTGCACACGGAGTGGAGAAGGATGAGCAAACGACGATGGGAGATCGATGTGATGAATATTTTCATAACAAACTTCTAAAACAGCTAAAATCTCATTTTTATTTTCTTCGTATGCAAGTAGGTCGCGCAGCGCAGCGTCCATTGATTCAAAATCGATCTCGGTAGGCGGTTTGCGATAAAAGGAATAATAGAACATGCCAAGCATCAACTGATCCTGCTTTGACTGAGGTTCCGCTCCATTTACATAACGAGTGATAAATTGAATGAAGTCCTGTGAATCAACATGAAACAGCTTATGAATCTGCTTTTTGATAGTTTGTAAATACGGATTATCGAATTCCGTTCGTAAACCTGCTTCTGCTTTTAATTCCTCGAATGTTCGATTGCGCTGAGTTCCATAAAACTCCTGTAGAGAGAGGTGCTCGTACTTCAAAAATCTTTGAAGTGTTAACAGTTGGTCAGTGTCTTGCTCAAAGTAACGAAGCTTTTCAACGAGTTGTTTCTTCGAAGTTTTGCTGGCCTTCACATTTCGCAAGACATATTCCTTAGCTTGTTTCTCCATCTGAATCACAGAGCCCTTTGGCAAATACGAGAATCCATTTTCCACGTAATGACGAATGGAATGCTTAGTCGGTCCAACCAGCGCCCTGAACTTTTCTTCGAACGGATAATCTTTATGCGCTTGTCCGATAAAGTCTAAAACAGTCAGACATTCCTTGTCCTCATGTAACCGCAACCCGCGGCCGAGTTGTTGAAGAAAGATCGTCGAACTTTCTGTCGGACGTAAAAACAATATTGTATTAACTGCAGGGATATCCACTCCTTCGTTGTAAAGATCGACAACAAAGATCAATCGAATATCACCTGATTCTAACTTTCGTTTTGCGGTTTCTCGTTCTTCATCTGGAGATTTGCCGTGAAGTGCAATGGACGGAATTCCCTTTTTGTTAAAGTACTTAGCCATATAAATCGCATGTTCAACAGAAACACAAAAACCAAGTCCTTTTACGCTATCAATCGAGGTCACATAGCGATGAATCGCTTGGATGATCAAATCGCTTCTACGGTCATTGGACGTATACAAATTGGTGAGCTGATCTGTATCGTAACCTCTTCTCGACCATTTCATTGACGAAAGGTCAACGATGTCTGTTACGCAAAAGTAGTGAAATGGGGATAACAGCTTTCGGTTGATCGCCTCGGTCAACCGCATTTCTGAAGCAATGTAATCATCGAAGTAAGATAGAATGCTTTGTTGGTCCATCCGCTCAGGGGTTGCGGTTAACCCTAGCAAGATTTGGGGCTCATAATGCTTCAGCAATCTTTGATAGGTGGGTGCAGCGGCATGATGGAACTCGTCCACAATGATCATGTCATAGAAATCAGAAGACGTTCTTGCCGCCATCTGCTTACTGTTCCAACTTTGGATGCTCATAAACAAATGATCCATCGATGATGGAACGTGCTGACCGACAAACAACTCACCGAAGTTCGCGTCTTTTAGAATCGCCCGGAAGGTAGCTAAACTTTGCGTTAAGATTTCCTCCCGGTGAGCAACAAAAAGCAGCTTAGCGGTCGGATTGGATTTTAAAATCCGTTTAAAGTCAAACGCAGAAATAACTGTTTTCCCTACTCCTGTCGCAGCAACAACCAAATTACGGTATCGACCATGCACTTCACGTTCAGCATGTAGTTCATCTAGTATTTCTTGCTGATAATAATAAGGGCGAATATCCAAATGGTATGCAGCCTGTTCTTCAGCCACACGATCTTTTTTGAGACTGGAACGAAGAAGAAGCCACGACCGATCTTTGCTTAACGATTGGAATTCTTCGTCGTTCCAATAGCTTTCAAATGTCGCCTTGAATTTACGAATGATATCGAAAGAATCCTGCTCAGTGACTTTTAAGTTCCATTCAAGCCCTGATGTAAGAGCAGGATTCGATAAATTAGAGGAGCCGATATAAGCCGTACTAAAGCCGGTTTCTCGTTTAAACAGATACGCTTTCGCATGTAATCGGGTCCGCTCTTTATCGAGAGATACCCGGATTTCCGTGTTGGGGAGTTTACTAAGCTCTTCGAGGGCTTTATAATCTGTGGCCTCCATATAGGAAGTCGTGATCACGCGCAGTTTTCCACCTCTTGAAGTAAACTGACGAAGTTCATCAAGTACGATCCGAGTGCCTGACCACTTCACGAACGAGACAAGCCAGTCGATTTCATCAGCAGAAAGGATCTCCTTCCGAAGTTCTTCAAGCATATTTGGTTCAGCTTGAGAACCGGTAAATAAGGAACTTTGGGAAATAGATGTAACCGGCCGAACAGGCTTTTCGTTTTTTAATGAATGAACTGTATTCAACTTTTCGTAAATGGAAGTCAAGATTTCTCCATGTTCATCGAGTTGCAGTTGTAGAAATTCTTCTTCACGTAGCTGTTCACTCAGGGTCTGGATGATTTGGTTACAGACTTTAATTTGCGTGAGAAGTTTGCCATCAGCTTTGTTCTCTCGAACCCGTGTGAGGGCTTTTTTCGTTACAGCACCAATGTAAGCGGATAGGTAGGTCTTTGCCTCTTCCTCATCAAGTTCTTCTGTACCAACGGCATATAGCTCCAGCGAAAGTGCGTCTAAGTCTGTACGGATCTTCTCGTTAATTAATTGCTCATATATTCCTTGCTTCATATTGTTTCGCTCCTTTTCATTGGAGAGAATGTAAGGATTGGAGTTTTTGAATAGCCGGTATATCTGCCGGTGCCCAATCAAGAGTATGTAAATCCTTAGGTTCAAGCCATTTTATATCAATATGTTCGGTTAATATCCAATTGTCCTTTACTAACTCACAATGGAACGTTGTCAAATGAACGAATCCAAATTCGTATTCATGAACGGTATGTTCAACTTGTTCCCCAACGTCTATGTCACAGTTCATCTCTTCTTGAATTTCTCGGATCAAAGCCTCTTCCGGCGATTCCCCTCGCTCAATCTTCCCACCTGGAAACTCCCATTTATAAGCAAGAGTCTTTGTGGCTCCTCGTTGAGCACAAAGAATTTTCCCATCTCTCCAAATCACTGCTCCCACCACATGGATGTTCTTTTTCATGCTCCCACCCCAATTTCCACTTTATTTACAGCCTATCATACCTTGCTCTCCCTTACTCTACAGGCTTAAGGAATAAATTCCCTCAATCTCACCCAACCTAATCCTATCCCTTAGAAAGGAGGGATTAGGTTGAACAAAAAGCTATTTGGTTTTATGTCTGTTCTGTTGTCAGCCGGACTTTTATTCGGTTGCGGGAACGGAGTCGATGAAGATGAGCCGGATCCGACAGAAGAGCCTTCTGAGCAGCAGGAGCAAAACGAGGATTAACATTAAACACCGCCCAGGCGGTGTTTTTTGATGAGTTTAAAGGAATTCCTCCCTCCTTATCGAAGGCTAAGATTAGCCCTCACTGAAAGGTGGATGATGATGAATTCAACTGATTCTCCGATTGCCGGCAAGGTCAACAATGTGTTTATCCATGTCAGTGATCTCAAGAAGTCTGCAGCGTGGTACAGCCGCTTGCTCGGCCTGCCGTTTGATGAACGAGATGTGGAGTCGCCTGTTTACAACATCCCCGTTACCTCGAAGGCCGGATTGACGCTGGATGATCACACGTTTGATCCCAGCTTTCGCCTTCAGCCGTCTGATCATGTGCTGTTTAATTTTTATGCCGAGGACATTGACGAGGCTTACCGGTTCATTCAGGAAAATGACATTCCAATCACAAGAGAGATTGATCGGATCGGCGATTTCGCCTATTTTAATTTCCGGGATCCTGACGGCAATGTGCTGATGATCTGCAATAGCTAATATTATAAGCAATGAACAGCGCCCTCCCGCATGATGCAGGGGGCGCTGTTCACTTGTTCACTGATACGTGATGTTTCTGAGTTCCTCTTCGCCGAAGCCGTTTTCCCGCTGGAACTCCGTGCCCTGTTCCTCGCGGGCGGAATGAACCGGGCCGCCCTCATCGATCATGTTGAGGACCGCGTGGTCATCACCGTGCTGGAAGTCGGTCAGGTTCGGCTTGCCGTTCGGATGCCTTACCATGTATATCCCTCCTTACCTGTACTGTGCCAGAGAGACTTGGAGACAGACAACCTTTCTTGTTATCATTATACGAAAATTCCGTCCCTTTAGAAAGAGGATTGCTTTAAAGCTTACAGTTGTTTGTCTTTTGGGCTGAAGGGAAGAATATGTGCTGAAGCTCAGCCATGAAAAAACGGACCGGTGCATCCGGTCCGTGGGGTCATGCGTCCTTATGGGTACGGCAGTAATCGAGGACTTCCTGTTCTTCATCTTCTTCCAACGCAAAGCCCATCGGCGTGCCGGTGGCGGCTTCGATGAAGTCGTAGTTCGCGATCCATTCGCGGCCGTCCTGTGAAGCAAAGAGGACACGGAGTTTCGCCCCGCTTTCAATGTACAGCTCGTCCTCCTCGTCAATGTCGAGATCCAGGAAGAACTCGTAGCGGTCCCCTTCGATGATTCCGGTCGGGTCGTTCAGTAGTTCAACCGTGTGGCCCGTGATTTCCATATGCAACATCCTTCCGTTCCTTGATGGTGGTTATATTATACCCGACAGATGCGGGAGGAACGCGAAGAAATCGAATTTGAGCGTTGTTAATAGTTTGTTCATACTTGCCCCTTAAAGTGGAGTTAACAGAAACAAGGAGGAATACGGATGACGAATGATCAAAACAGCCGGGAACCCGGCGGCGATCAGCATGATTCCATCAATGAACCCAACCACAATCCGACCGAGCCGGATATCCGTGAACAGGAATGGCAGCACGGCGAGGACGGGGTTCCCGAGCATCTGCCGGAGGAACTCAGTGCCGGGGAGACGCGGGAAGAGGCATACCGCTCCGATATGCCCGGAGCTGCGGAGGAAAACGAAGAGCCGGTACGCGCCGAGCGCGACAGGAAAAAACGCGGCGGCGCGGGCTGGCTGCAGGCGATCGGCGGCGGGGTCGCGGGCTCCGTCCTGACGCTTGCCATCGCTGTGCCGCTCCTGAACGGTGACCCTGCTGAGACCAATCAGCCTGCAGAAAGCGGCCTGCAGTCCGAGTCTCAGCAGCAGCCGACGGGTGAAGTGACGAAAGTGGCAACCGACGGATCGCTCGCCGACATGGTCGAGCAGGTATCCGGATCGATCGTCGGTGTCGTGAACTACCAGCAGCAACAGCAGCGCAATCCGTTCGGCGGCGGTTCAGGCAACGGCCAGGATATCCCTGCCGGCACCGGCTCCGGCGTCGTCATCAAGAAAGACGATGAGTCCGCTTATATTGTGACGAATAACCACGTCGTCGAAGGGGCCACGAAGCTAGAGATCTCGCTGGCCGACGGTGAGCGTGCAGAGGCCGAGCTGGTCGGTGCCGATGCGCTGAGCGATCTTGCCGTTGTTCGAGTCGACGCAAACCTGGTGGATGCCGAACCGCTTCCGTTCGGTGACTCGGACGCGCTCAGGGCCGGAGATTCGGTTGTCGCGATCGGCAACCCGCTCGGTCTTGAACTTTCCCGCTCCGTGACGGAAGGGATTGTGAGCGCGACCGACCGCTCGATCAGCGTCGACACATCGGCCGGCGAATGGGAGATGAATGTCATCCAAACTGACGCAGCCATCAACCAGGGCAACTCCGGCGGCGCGCTCGTCAACATGAACGGCGAAGTGATCGGCATCAATAGCCTGAAAATTGGCGGCTCCGGCGTCGAGGGACTTGGATTCGCCATCCCATCGGATGATGTCGTACCGCTCGTCGAAGAAATGCTGGAGTCGGGCCATGTCGAGCGTCCTTATGCCGGCATCTCGATGTATGATGTCGCACAGATTCCGCGCGGTTACCTGGATGGCCTGCCAAACGACATCTCCGAGGGCGTCTACATCGCCGGGGTCGATCCGGAAGGCGCTGCCGGGAAGGCCGGCATCAAGGAAGGCGACGTGATCACCGCCATCGACGGTGAAGCGATCGCAGACGGCCAGGCACTCCGCCGCTATCTCTACTCCGAGTTGGAGGTCGGCGACCAGGCGGTGTTCACCGTCTACCAAGACGGCAAGAAGACCGAGATCCCGGTCACGCTCGGGTCAAATAAAGCCTCTTCCCCTTCATGATGAGGATGTGCCCGCCGGATTGCGTCCGGCGGGTTTTTTTATGGGGAGTGGACGATGATTATCGAGACATTCAGAGGGAGTATCGGGACATTGGCGGGAAGCGTAACACTCGCGGTCCGTTCAGTAACACTCACAGCCCGTTCCGTAACACTCGATTCCGGCCGCCCCCGTTTTGCAGGTGAACCGGAGCATTGTTTATACTTAAAGGAGTGAAATCTGATGCGAAAGGAGGCGGAGACGGTGAGGATTCTTGTCATTGAAGACAGCGAGAGTGTGGCGTCGATGATCGGGATGTTTTTCTCGAAGGAAGGCATCGACGGGACGTTCATCACCGACGGTGACGAGGGCTACCGGGAGGCGATGACCGGCGTGTACGACTGCCTGATCATCGACTGGATGCTACCGGGGATGGACGGCGTAACGATCTGCCGGCAGGTGCGCGAGGCGGGACTGGATGTGCCGGTCATCATGCTGACGGCAAAGACGGCCGAGGAAGACCAGGTGACGGGGCTTGAAACCGGTGCTGATGATTATGTGACGAAGCCGTTCAGCCCGGCGGCGCTTATGGCCCGGATCCGCGCCGTGACCCGCAGGTATGGGAAACTGCCGCAGCAGGAGGAGGACGGCCTGATCCGCACCCGGTATTTCCTGATCAACGAGAAAACACGGGAAGTGCGTCTTGACGGTGAGCCGCTTCCCGGCCTCACACCGAAGGAATTCGATCTGCTTGCCCACTTTGCCCGTCACCCTAAACAGGTCTTCTCACGCGAGCAGCTCATTGAAAGCGTGTGGGGATACGGTTTTTACGGCGATGACCGGACGGTAGACGTACATGTGAAGCGCCTCCGCTCCAAAACGGAATCGGGCGGACGGCAGTTTTTCCATACCGTCTGGGGCGTCGGCTACCGGTTTGAGGAGTCGGACGGATGAAGTTCCGTTATCTCTACCAGCTGATCGCCAGCCATATCGGCGTCCTCCTGATCGCCTTCCTTATCCTGACACTGCTGTTCGCCCACTTCGCCGAGCAGCTGATCTATGAAGACAAGACCGATGAGCTCGTGTCCTACGGGCGTAACCTGATGGGCGACCTGTCGGAAGAACCGGGGCAGACCCGACGGATACTCGGTGAATATGGGCGAGTGCTCGAAGGCCGGGACATTCAGTTTAGTTTGTTCGACTCGGACTCAGCGGTGATCTACTCTTCAGGAAGGCCTGCGTCCCTCATCAAGCTGCGCCAGGAAGAATGGGACAAGATCCGGGGCGGCCAGGCCATCATCGTTAATCAGGAGTTTGAGCGGTCTGATGTCGGCGTCACCTTCACTCTCCTGCCCTATATCCGGGGCGGCCAGTTTACCGGAGGCGTGCTGCTTACTTCCCCGATCTCCGGTTCATGGGAGATCATCTCCGAGTTGAACCGCTACCTGCTCTGGGCCATGCTGGCGGCGCTTGCCGCTTCCTTTCTGCTCGGATGGGGACTGTCCGCCTTCCACGTCAAGCGTCTCAAACGGCTCCGGGATGCAGCTTCACGCGTCGCTTCCGGCGATTACTCGGTGCGCGTCCCAGCTTCCAAAGTGGATGAAATCGGCGAGCTTTCCGAGGACTTTAACGGGATGGCGGAACAGCTGGAGGAATCGATGGATGAAATCGACCGGCTTGAGAACCGTCGCCGGCAGTTTATTGCCGACGTTTCCCATGAGATGCGTACGCCGCTCACGACAATCCGGGGGACGCTCGACGGACTCCGGGACGGCATGATTCAGGAAAAAGAGCGGGAGCGAGCGCTCGCCCTGGCAGGCAAGGAAACCCGCCGGCTGATTCGGCTCGTCAACGAAAACCTGGACTATGAGAAGATCCGTTCCGGCCAGATCTCGCTCGAGAAAACGGAGATTCCGCTTGATGACTTCCTCTCCATGATCGCCGAGCAGCTGGAGCCGCTCGCGGATGAAAAGGGCACGGCCATCCGGCTGGAAGCAGACAGCAGCGCCCTCGTCTTCGCCGATTATGATCGTCTGACCCAAATTCTGATCAACATCACGAAAAACAGTATCCAATTCACCCGGGACGGCACAATCACGCTCCGTGGGTACATGGACGGGGAAACTGCAGTCATTGTGATTGCCGATACTGGCGAGGGCATCGAACCGGAAGACGTCGAGCGCATCTGGGAACGGTTTTACCGCGCCGGCGTCTCCAGGACATCCAACCCGTTCGGGGAATTCGGCCTCGGACTGTCGATCGTCCGGCAGCTTGTGAAACTGCACGGCGGCACAATCCGGGTTGAAAGCGAAAAAGACGCAGGCACACTGTTCATACTGCGCTTTCCGCCAAAAGAGTAAAAGGGCCTCCCGCACCGGGAAGGCCCTTTCGCTATTTTCTCTCTTCTTTCTCCCACCGGTTCAGCGACGGATACGGATCAAACGCCCATTCGGAGCGGCCGTCGAATTTGTACATCCCATAATGGAGATGGGGCGGGAACTTTCCGGAAGTCCCTTCCTTGCCGTATCCGGAACTGCCGACATAGCCGACAACGGTTCCCGGTTCCACGACTTGCCCTTCTTCGATTCCTTTTTCAAAGCCCGAGAGATGAGCGTAATAATGATATACGTTGTGAGCATCGCGAATCCCGACCCGCCAGCCGCCGAACTCGTTCCAGCCTTTCATCTCGATCACACCGTATGTGACGGACCGTACCGGAACACCATAAGAGGCGAACAGGTCGGTCCCTTCATGCATCCGGCGGCCGCCCCAGCCGCGCCTGGCTCCCCATGTGCTCCTGTAGGTGTAATGGTGGGTCTTAGGCAAAGGAAACACATGGGCGTCGAGTTCGATGGTGCCGTAGCTGCGGAACAGTTCGTCGATCGTCATAATTTGCCGCACGGCCTCTTCGCTGCCGAAGAATTCGTATAGCGCGAGACGCCGGTCCTGCGTGTCTCCCCCATTTTTTCCGATCGTATTTGCAAGTGTATAAAGAATGTCCTCGGGGTCTTCAGGGTCGGCCTTTCCGTCACCATTGCCGTCCAGGCCGCCGCCTTCGAAAAATTCGATGGCCGCGGGATCGCTTTCTCCGTGTTCCGGATTCGGGGCGCCTGACCAAAATTCCTCTTCAAATCGGAATGCAATGGGGCCTTCGACTTCCTCCAGATCATTCCGGACACGCTGGATATTCCGCTCATACCTGTCGATTGCCGCCAGCGTATGCCACGGGACAGCAGGCGTCTCGTACGTCATATAAAGACTCATCCGCTCTTCAGCAATGGACTGCTCACTTTCCTCTCCTGAATCTTCCGCCCGGACGATCGTTACAAAAAGGACGGAAAGCAGCAGCAAATAGGCCGGCAGCCAAATGGCGTGGCGCACGGGTCATAACCTCCCTTCACCTTCTTAGGCTTGCCGGCCGCTCCGTTCTCATGAGTGGCAATTTGCGGTTATATTAAGGTTGATTCAAGCTAACATTAAGCTCACCTCACTCAGCATACTTATTCTTTAACTGATCAGAGCCGATTCCGCCGATGAGCATCAGCGCGAGCGGCAGGAAGTTGGACAAGACTTTCGGCCAGCCGTCCGGGATGATGATTCCCGTACCGGCAAAGTAATTGAGTCCGACCATCACCAGCTTGGCAATCAGCAGAAACACACCAAGCATAAACAGACTGTCAAAAAACACTTTCCATTTCGGATGCGCCAGCTGCCTGCTGTCCTGAATCACTTTCTGTTTCAATTCATCATCACTCCTCAACAGTTCATCAATGGTGATCCCGAACAAATCGCTCAGGTCGATGATCACCTCGATACTCGGATAGTTTTTTCCGGTCTCCCATTTGGAAACCGACTGTCGGCTGACATGAATCTTTTCGGCAAGCTCTGCCTGTGACCAGCCTTTCTTTTCACGTTCCTTTTTCAGGCGTTCACTAAAGTTCATGTCAGCCATCTCCTTTCCTTGTACTCAGTATCGGTGAACTGCTAAGAAGCGGTAAAGAACGTTCTATGCGCACCCGGGTGCAACTTCCGGTTGCCTGCCTGTAGGACGGCTAATCTAAGCCTTATATCGAACATGCACTCCGGCTACGGAGCAGCATCAATCGTTATTTATGCTGCAGCCGCGCGGTCAATGACCCCTTTCAGCGTCTCCTCAATCTCCCCGGCGAACGGAATGATATCTTCCCTTCCGGTGAGGCCGAGCAACTCGGTCGGCTTCGGCATGCCGATCCGGGTTGTACTGTCTTCCTCGTAGACAGCAATTTTGCATGGGAGAAGGTAGCCGATTCTCATATCTTGCTTCAGCACTTCAGCCGCCGCGCCCGGATTGCACACTTCCAGAATCGTGATTGGCTTGTCGAAATCTTGCCCTTTTTGCTGAAGCGTTTCCGTCATGTCGAGCTCCCATAGGACGCCGAACTTTACACCGGCGAGCTCTTCTTTGAGGGATTCTATCGCTTCTTCCCTGGATTTCGCTGTTTCCTTAGTATAGTCGAACATGTTGATTCCTCCCTTTCTGATTTGTCGATTTCCCGGGAAATAACGATATTTCCCGGGAAATGAGTCGGGAAATGTTCAGTTCAGCTCCGTTCCACTGGCATCGAGCAGCAACGGAACGAACCTCCTGATTTAATGATCTCTGTGAAATCAATTTCGATGACCTCGTACCCGTGCCCGCGCATTGCACGGTTCACTTCGGGATTGACGGGAAGGCTGAACAGCTTGCGTCCGCCGATCGAAAGCACATTTGTGCCCATCGTGAACTGCTCGTCCGCGTTCACTTCAATGAGGTCATATTTCTCCGAAAGCTTCTCCACTGCCTCATCATTCAGGGCTTCCGGGTAGATGAGGGCCGTTTCCGGCGACAGGATATTGAAGACGCAGTCCAGATGCAGATACTTCCCGTCAAACTCGACCGGAACGATTTCGTGTTCCGGGAGCTCCTTCGACAGCATCCGAATCGCATCACGGGATGTGCGTTCGCTGACTCCGACGTACACAGTGTCGCGGTCAACGATTACGTCGCCTCCTTCAATTCTTCCGCCGTCCAGCTTCCGATAGCGGATCTCTTTCTCACGGAGAAGCTTCTCAAGCGCTTCCTCCTCGCCCTGTCTGATATCGCTTGCCATCCGGGAAATGAACAGCTCGTCACCGACAGCGAACCCGATGTCGCGGGTAAATACCTGCTCCGGGAATTCCTCAGACGGCTCCAGTTCAATGACTTCCGCACCGTGAGCGCGGAGCGTGTCACGGAACTCACGGTATTGTGCCATCGCCCGTCCACGGTCGATGTTTTCGTCTTCATACTGTTTTTGCACTTCGTTGATCGCTTCTTCGATGGCCATATAGCGCGGCGGGCAAAGAATCACCCGCCGGAGTGTGCCGTACTCTGTGCTGATTTCAATCTGTGATGTCTCGTCCTTCGGCAGTGTCAACTTTTCTTCTCCTCCACTTCAAAGCCGTAATCGGTTTACTTTTCCCCATTCCGGTCTGATAAAAACAGGCTGTTTCGTTCCCTGACACCCGGGAATAATAAGAGCAAGAACAGAAAGGGAGCGATTCTGATGAAGAGCTACGCGGACAATGAGAAAAATCAGCAGAACGGCAAATGGGCCGACAAAGCAAATGACGCTGCCAAAAAAGCTGAGGAAAAACTTGATGACATCAAAAAAGAGGCTCGTGAAGCAGCGGATACTCATAACCAGGATCACAAATCCGAATAACCCTTCAGCATGTACAGCATTGCAAAAAAACGCCGTCCCGGAACATCCGGAACGGCGTTTGTCATTTAGACTGTAATCCCTGCCTCTTCCCCGAGTTTCAGTCGGTCACCGCTCTGAGCGTCAAAGAAGTGGGCAAGTTCCATATCGTAGGCAAGCCGGACGGTTTCTCCTGTGCGGAGTTCCAGCCCTGAGTCGATGCGGGCAATCAGCTCCTGGCTGCCGAGCTTCGAATAGAGAAGTGTTTCCGCTCCGGTCAGTTCTGAGACGATGACTTCCGAGTCCACGGCGGCCAATGACTGCCCTCCGGCGGCAGGCGGCTCCAGCGTGACGTGCTCCGGCCGGATACCCATCGTAACCGGGCCTTCTCCGTAGCCGGCCGCTTTCATAATACGGGCTTTTGTCTCCGGGAGCGGGAGGCGGATCCCGTCGGCTGTGACGAATCCCCCATCCCTCACTTCACCGGTGAAGAAATTCATCGCGGGCGATCCGATGAATCCGCCGACGAATGTGTTTTCCGGGTAGTCGTAGACGTCCTTCGGCGCGCCGACCTGCTGGATGACGCCGTCTTTCATGATGACGATGCGGGTCGCCATCGTCATCGCCTCGGTCTGGTCATGGGTGACGTAGACAGTCGTCGTCTTGAGCCGGTTATGGAGCTTGGAAATCTCCGCGCGCATCTGGAAGCGGAGCTTCGCATCCAGGTTCGAGAGCGGCTCGTCCATCAGGAACAGCTTGGCGTCCCGCACGGTTGCGCGGCCGAGGGCAACCCGCTGGCGCTGTCCGCCTGATAGGGCGCGGGGCTTCCGCTTCAGGTAATCCTCGAGACCAAGGATCTTCGCCGCCTCGGTGACCCGCTTTTTAATCTCTTCTTTCTTGAACTTCCGCATCTTCAGCGCGAACGCCATGTTGTCGTAGACGGTCATATGCGGATAAAGCGCGTAGTTCTGGAACACCATTGCGATATCCCGGCTTTTCGGCGGCACGTCGTTCATGAGCCTGTCGTCCATCAAAAACTCGCCATCGGTAATTTCCTCGAGCCCCGCAATCATGCGGAGCATTGTCGACTTGCCGCAGCCGGACGGCCCGACGAGGACGATAAAGTCCCCGTCTTCGATCTCGAGGTTAAAGTCCTTTACCGCCGTGACGTCTTTGTCATACGTTTTCGAGATGTTCTTGAGTTCGATCTTGACCATGTGATTTCTCCTTTTCCCCATTTGCCTGATAGAAGTTGAATGTCTGGTTGAACGGTCTTGGCATGAGAAGCAGGATGGCGATCGGCAGGAAGACAAGCAGCAGGACAAGCGTACTTGCCTGGAAACTGAACTCCCGGACCGGTTCCGCCGTTTCCGTGTCCCTGACCGTGCGTTTTACTTCGAATTTCAGCATGTTCATTTCCCCTTTCGTCCACGTGCTTCCCACTTTATGCGGCGCTAGGCAGGTTCATCAACCGCACGGCCTCACTTTCCGCCGGACTGCAGGTTGATGCCCTGGATAAAGTACTTCTGGAAAAAGAAGAACAGAATGATCACCGGCAGGAGAACGAGAAGCGAGCCGGCCATCAGGTAGTTCCACTGCGTGCTCATCTGCCCTTTGAATACCTGGAGCCCGAGCTGGAGCGTATAGAGATTTTCATCGTTCAGGTAAAGGAGCGGACCGAGGAAGTCGTTCCATGCGCCGTTAAACGAGAAGATTGCAACTGTCGCGAGCGCCGGCTTCGTGAGCGGAAGGCCGATTTTCCACCAGATCCAGAAATGGCTCGCCCCTTCCATTTTGGCCGCTTCGATCAGCTCATCCGGAATTGTCATGTAAAACTGCCGGAGCAGGAAAATGTTAAATGCGCTTCCGAAGAACGCGGGTATCACTAATGGATAATACGTATTCAGCCATTGAAGCTTCGCGAACAGCACATACTGTGGGATGAGCGTGACAAATCCGGGAATCATCATTGTAGAAAGAACGATCGCGAACAGCACGTTGCGCCCCTTGAACGGGACTTTCGCGAATCCGTAAGCAATGAAGGAGTTCACGAACATATTCCCGATGACGACGAGGATCGTGATGGTCAGCGTATTGATCGTGTACAAGTCGAACGGGGCAGCTTCCCACGTTTTCATGTAGTTGCTCCAGTTCCAGCTTTCCGGCCAGAACGTCGGCGGGTAGGTCATCACTTCCTGCATCGTCTTGACTGAAGTGACGAGCATCCACCAGAGCGGCGACAGCATGAGGATGCTGCCTGCGGCAAGAAGGACCCAGTTGATGATATTCAGCGCCTGCCTGCGGCCTTGGATCGTTTCAAAATGCGAGACTTTCGGTCGGCCGGATGCCTGTTTCACCATCACTTCCCGCCCCCTTCATAATGCACCCATCTCGGCGCAAGCTTAAGGTTGACGATTGTCAGGGCGAAGACAATGACGAACAGAATCCAGGACATCGCCATGGCGTATCCCATATCGAACGCTTCAAATGCTTTTTTCCACATATAAAGATTGTAGAAAAGCATCGAGCTGGCCGGGCCGCCTTCTCCGTTAGACATGACATAGGCTTCCTGGAAAATTTGGAAGCCGCCGATGAGGCTTGTCACGATATCGAAGAAGATGACCGGCGTAATCATTGGAATCGTGATGCGGGTAAACTGCTGCCAGGCATTGGCGCCGTCGATCTCAGCGGCTTCGTACAGACTTTTCGCGACACGCGAAGTAAACCTTCTTCACTAGCTCACAAGATTAGATGGATAATTCAAATAGTTGCAAATTCTATCTGTCGAAAAAAGGCAGGACTTGTCGATTAATGACAGCCTGCCTTTTCCTGCTTAATTCTAGTATAAATGTCATAGTCCAACCAGATGCCGCCTTCCTTGGCAAAGCGTTCCCGGGTCCCTTCAAACAGGAATCCCGCTTTTTCCGCCAGCCTCTTGGACGGAAGGTTGTCTGGCCGGATGTGGAGTTCGATCCGATGGAATCCGAGGTTGTCCATGAAAAATTCGGCGGCGGCCGATACAGCTTCCTTTCCGTATCCTCGGCGCGAATACTGGTTGTTGATGTGATAGCCCATCATGCCCCAATCATAGTCGAACCTGAGAATCGTGATGAGTTCAACCTTGCCGACATTCGCTCCGTCGGACTTCCGGAAAATCCCGAGGATGACCATGTCGTCCGCATCGGCGGCTTCCCGGAATCCCAGGATCCATTCCCTGAACCACTCTTCTGTAGCACCCGACAAATCACGGGGCCGTCCCTCATCATAGGGACCGCTGGACATTCCCCTGCCCTGCAGCCCGGCTAGCCACGCTGCATAGTCCGAGTCCTGATAAGGCCGGAGAATAAGGCGCTCTGTTTCAAATTCAATTTTTTTCATTCTGAAGTCCCTCCGATTACCGTCCATTATAGCGGATGCATAACAGTGGAAGGAAAGCGGATACTATCTGTGTTCGGCCATCATGTAACATGGAGGGAATATGCAGATGACGCAAAACTTCGGACAGGACCCGCAAAACGTCACACACACGAACATGCATACCGGACAGGTGGGACAGAAGATGAACCACGGCGGCCATGAGCTGTTCGATGTCCATGAGGTGCTGTCGACGATGATCGGCGCGATGGACATGTCCACGCTGATGCGTCCGCACGCGCAGGACCCGGAACTCATCGACATCATCGACCGCCAATACCGGTTCATGCAACAGTCGTACAACACACTGGTCGACTGCTTCAAGTCGGGCACGGATCCGCAGATACCGACGCAGAGCTATAAGATGTCGGGCGGCAACGACTGGGTGTACGGAATGAAGCAGTCCCAGCCGAAAAAGCCGATGCAGTCCCCGCAGGAGCTGAACGACGCAGCCATCTCCGGTTTCCTATTGTCGGGCCACAAAGCAAGCGCCACGGCATGCACGACGGCGGCACTTGAAACGACGAACCCGGTCGTCCGCCGCGTGCTCGCCGACTCGATCCCGAACTGCATCGAGATGGCCTACGAGCTGTCGATCTACCAGAACAAGCACCACTACTATCAGGTGCCGCAGCTCGCAGAGCAGGACATGCAGGCGATCCTCGGCGCCTATGCCCCGGCCGGCAGCCAGGGAGGCATGCAGTAACCGCTGCATGAACGGAGAAAAAGCATGCGGACCCATTGGCGGTCCGCATGCTTTTTTGTTGTGATGGAGGATTACTCACTCCCCTACAATCCCCGCTTCTTTACATACAGGTCGAGGTCCCGCAAAAAGCCTTCAATTCGCGCGGGGTGATCCAGAATCGCCTCTACTTCCTGATCCCGGATAAATTCCCGGAATTCCGTGCTCTGCAGTACCACGGGACCGTAACGGACATCCAGATCTCTTTGGATTCCGCTTTTCTTCAAAAGCTTCAAACGCCGGCTGATGAGGCGGTTTTTCTTTGTCGGCCAGCGGGTTTCAAGGAATCCGATTAGCAGAACAATCAGGTCACCCATCCGGCTTCACTCCTTTCTACATCCAGTCCCGGTACATCCGCGCAAGTCCTCTGAATTTCGGTGCCAGCACGTGCACACGGTGTTCGCGCAGCCCGCGTTCTTCCGGCGTCCCGTCCGGCATGCAGAAGCGGTCGTCGGTGTAGATCAGACGGTTGATCGCAAACTTGACCCGATAGGCGAACCGCGATACGAGAAGCGTGCGCGGGAAAAAGAGCCACACGAAAAGATAGCCGAGGACGAACAGCAGGATCACCGCTCCGGTGCCCGGGGCGTCAACCGCCGCCACGCCGAAGGTCAGGTAACCTCCGTAAATCAATCCGAACCAGCGCCAGTGCATTTTCTTCACGTGCACATACAAGAAGATGAGAA
This sequence comes from Bhargavaea sp. GQ12, assembly GCF_059758705.1. Lineage (NCBI taxonomy): Bacteria > Bacillati > Bacillota > Bacilli > Caryophanales > Caryophanaceae > Bhargavaea > Bhargavaea sp. GQ12. The sequence continues at coordinate 73,903 of NZ_JCAXEU010000009.1, read as the reverse complement.
TACCTGCCAGGAACGCCACAAGCCATCCAGCGGGCATCGCTGCGACGACTGCGCCGATGATGGCGGCCGCCGTCGGGACGAGCGCCGAGAACAGCAGCACGCGCTTCGGGATCCTCAGGTTCATCGTCCCGGCTTCCTCCAGCATTCGCAGGACAGCTCCGTGCCACTCCTTCAGTGCTTTTTCTGCCCTGTCCGATTCCAGTTCCCGCGGTCCGAAAGTGCTACGGCCGACCGTGTCCCGGAACAGCTTACTGATGAACAGCTGCTCATGCGGCTCAAGCCGGCCCGTACTGCCCTTCACTTCCCAGACCTTTGCATCCGATTCGCCGTTGACGGACACCGCCCCCTTCTCGAGCAGCCCGTACAGCATGGCGTCCGCCGCACGCGGCGTGAAGCGGCCCGCCCAGCGGACAAAGTGCAGATAGACAAGATCCATGGAGAGGATCAGCGCCTCATCTCTTCTCGTGATCGGCAGCCGCTGGGGCACGGCCAGGCTCACAAGACCGGCCAGGATAAACGCAAGTGCAATAGGGAATCCGACTTTCTCAAATGTTTCCCGGTGCGGGCGCATGTTTGCAGCATGGGTGAACCGCTCCTCCTCAGCCTTCACGGCTTCTTCCAGCGGAACCGGTGCGGCATGTTTCACAGCCTCCGTCATGACCCCTGACGGAAAGAATACGCGGTACGACGCATCCAGCGGGTCTGCGATGAGCGGGTCCCTGAAAATGACGCCATTGTCCTTCATCTCCACTTCGGAACCGTTCATGTTCCTTGTATACGGCCGGATCGACGAAGCGCCGGCACTGCCCGGAAGGATCACGGACACTTCAAGGTTCCGGAGGCCTTCGAATTCGTAGCTTGTGCTTGAAAACAGCCCGACCTCGAGATCGCTGTACCCGTCGTACACCTTCAGCGCATCTTCCAATAAATAAGACAGCAGGAATGTCCGCTTGCCGCCCCCGCCGTCCAAAAGCAGTTCCCAGCCGGTTCCTTTTTCACGTACTGCCACGGGCCGGACCTCTTCATCCGCCACTTCTCCGACCTGCGCCGCTCCGTCCACTTCGCCGGCACGGAAACCGATCACATTCTCGTGATTGCCGTAGGTAAAGTCCCTCAAAATCTCCCCTGTTCCTTCTGGAATTTCATATGTATGGATTTCATTGACCCTGACCGAGCCATCGGCTCCGATCCAGAGACGGACCTGGGATTTGCTCACCGTCACATCCGCGGCGGTTGCCGGAATGGTGCCGGCAAGTACCATCAGGATCGCAAGCATTGCCATCACCCATCGCTTCATCCGGTCACCTCCCGTTTGCCTGTTACCATGATACCGTATACGGAAGAACAGTTGACCCGGTTCCTTGAAACCTTCACGGGCATCGTCCCGTAAAAGAATTAAGATCACTCGGAGGTGCAGGATATGGAACTCGACATCAGGGAGCCTGAAGGAAGAATCTCAAGAAAGGCAGTGACGGTATGGCGTCTGTCAAACACGATCGGCCACGGAATCACGCTGCTTGTGTTCGCGGGCCTGATCATCGCCGGCAGCCGGTTCGGCTGGTGGGACTGGGCGATGACGGTGCTATGGATATTGGGCGGGCTGACAATTGTGTCGGCGGTGTATTCGATCTTTATCGAGCCGGTGATTCTGCAGCGGACATGGCGCTACGGGGCGGATGAGGAATTCGTAAAGCTGCGCCACGGCGTGATCACTGTCCAGCACCAGACGGTCCCGATGACGAAGGTCCAGTATGTCGGACTCGAACAGGGTCCGCTCCTGCGGAAATACGGGCTTTATACGCTCACGGTCGGCACGATGGGGTCGAATCACTCGATCCCGGCGCTCCCGGAGCAGGAAGCCAAGGAATTCCGTAACCGCATTTCCCGCCTCGCCAAGATCCGGGAGGAGGAGGAATGATGGAAAACCGGCGCATGCATCCGGGACGGATCATCCTGTCCCTTTATGACCTGGTCAAAAACAGTGCCATCGTATTTTTCTTCCTGTTTATCCTCAGGAGAGGTTCCGATGCCGGATGGGTGGTCGCGGGCCGCTGGATCTTCATCGCCGCCATATCGATTTCCATCCTGAACATCTTCCTTTCCTGGTGGCGCACGACCTACCGGCTGGAGGCGGATTCAGTGCAGATCGACAGCGGCGTCTTTTCCCGCAAGCACCGGAATGTGCCGTTCCGTCGGGTGCAGAACGTCAACCGGCAGGTGCCGGCCGTCCTCCGCCTGTTCGGCCTCACTTCGCTCACGCTCGAGACCGGAGCGGACGGAGAAGATGCAAGCGTAAAATTTCCCGCTGTGACGAAAGCGGAAGCTGCCCGGATCGAAAAAGCGCTCGACGGCTACCGGAGGGAGCGGATGGAGACCGCCCAAGAAGAGTCAGGGACAGAAAACGCGGATGGCGAAACCCCGGCGGCGGCCGTTGCCGAACCGTTCCCGGAAAAAGTTCGCACCGTCCACTTCACGGCCCAGCTCAAGGACGTGCTGAAAGCCTCCTTCCTGTCGTTCAGTTTCATCGCGCTTATTCCCGTGCTCGCGACTGTTTACTCGAACATCGATGACTTTATTGATATCGAAAGCCGCGCCGAAGGATTCCTGTCGTTCCTGGCGGGCTCAGGGGTTGTACTCGGCATCACGATCGCCCTGTTTGCCTTGGCGGCAATCGCGTTCGGCATCATCCGGACCTACCTGAAGTACGGGCGGTATGAGATTTCGTCTGATGATGAGCGAATTTACATCCGGCGGGGTGTGCTGACCGAGCAGTCGCTTTCCGTCAGGAAAAAGAATGTCCAGGCGGTGCAGATCACGGAAACGCCGTTGAAACGTCTGCTCGGCCTCGCGGAAGCAAAGATCGTCACTGTCGGCAGCTTCGAGGACAACCTGGAAGACATCAGCTCCCTTTACCCGTTTCTGCCCAAACGGCGTGCGGTGGAGATGGTCGGCGAGCTGCTTCCCGATGTCCGCGTACTCGACAGCATGGAGCGCCTTCCGAAGGCAGCGCTGACCGTCAGGATGCTCCGCTTCCCGTGGATTGCCGTAATCGGCGCCCTTGCGCTTTACTTCTGGCGCCCGGACTTCCCGTACGTCCCGGACTGGCCGTTTCTGGCAGCGACACTTTTCGCCGTCATTTATCTCCTGAGGTACTTTGACTACCGCAACACCCGCTACGCCATCCGCGGGCCGCTCGTCCAGTTCAGGAAAGGCGGCCTGTGGAGGGAGACATTTCTCAGCAGGCGGGAAAAGGTGATCGAAGCAGCGATCTCCCAGTCCTGGCTGCAAAAGCGGTTCGGTGTCGCCACGGTCGGCACGACCAACCGCGCGAAGCCGGTCCACGTCGAAGAACTGAAAGACTTGCCGGCAGCAGCCGCAGAACAATTTGACCGATGGTATACGGACCGGAATCCGGAACTCATCCGTGCAGATGAGGAGGTGGAGTCATGGAAGATTTTACAGAACGAGTTGTAACGATTCTGAAAGAAGTGCCGGCGGGAACCGTCGCGTCTTATGGCCAGATTGCACGGCTTGCCGGTAACCCGAGAGCGGCGCGCCAGGTCGCCAGAATCCTCCACTCCATGAGCCGGAAACACGGCATTCCATGGCACCGCATCGTAAATGCGAAGGGGGAAATTGTCATCAGGAACGGGGAGGCCGCCTTTGAACAGGAAGAACGTCTCCTCGAAGAAGGGGTGCCCGTGATCGCGGGAAAGCGCGTGGATATGGAACGTTACAGGTGGGATCCAGGAAACGACGAGTTACCACCTCACACCCGTTGAGTCGCCACCTCGCCCCTACTGAGTTACTACCTCATACCCAATGAGTCACCACCTTTGTTTGCCGGCAGGAGCGCATGCGCTTCTGCTGGTTTTTAAGCGCCCTAATTGATAGACTATTGGCAACACAAGTGTACAAGGGGGCATCGGTGATGGCAGAAACATTGGCGTGCAATGATGTGATCTACGCGTTCGACAAATCACACGAACCGGTCAAACGCGTGGCATCGGGAACGACGATCGAAATCGAAACGTATGACTGCTTTGAAAACCAGGTACAATCGGCCGAGACGAAAATCGGCGGCATCGACTGGAACCGGATCAACCCTGCGACGGGACCGATCTATGTGGAAGGTGCGCAGCCGGGTGATGTGCTGAAAGTGCGGATCGAGAAGCTTGAGATCGGCAGCCAGGGCGTCATGGCGACAGGTCCTGACCTTGGCGTGCTCGGCCACCGCCAGGAAGAGATGGCATCCAAGATCATCCCCATCGAGGGAGATCATGCCGTCTTTGACGACAAGCTGAAAATCCCGCTCAACAAAATGATCGGTGTGATCGGCGTCGCTCCTGAAGGCGAGCCCGTGCCATGCGGGACGCCAGGTGCACACGGCGGCAACATGGACACGACACTGATCACAGAAGGCGCCACCCTCTACTTCCCGGTATTCGCGGAAGGCGCGCTGTTCGCGCTCGGTGACTTCCATGCCGCGATGGGCGACGGAGAAATCGGAGTCTCCGGCATCGAAGTCCCGGGCAAGGCGACCGTCACACTTGAAGTCGTGAAGGAGGGGGCCCTCCGTCATCCGTTGCTTGAGAACGCGGACGGCATCACCTTCCTCGTCTCAAAACCGACAATCGACGAGGCGGCAAAAGCGGCCGTCGAAGAGATGGCGGATTTCCTCCTGCCAAGGACGGACCTTGATATCGCAGATCTAGCAATGATGATGAGCGCAGCCGGACACTCACAGATCAGCCAGATTGTCGATCCGCTCATGACGGCGCGCTTCTTTGTGCCGAAGTATGTACTGGAAGCATATGGCGTCACCCTATTTGAATAAGATGAGGACAAGCCGGTTTCCGATGGGAGCCGGCTTTTGCTTCATTAAAAGAAGCGGGTCACATGCATGCCGGCCTTCCTCCGTCAACAGAAAAAAACCGGCAGCCTGACCGCATGAGCGGAGGGCCTGCCGGGGTTTTTATGTATGATTGATTTTGCGCTTTTCATAAAACAGTTGTGCCGTGACGACCAGGGCAACAGCGATGTACGGGATGATGGCCACCATCATCATTTTGGCTTCGTCCCCAAGCCCGAGCGGCATGGAAAGGATCAGCCACTCTGGAAGGAACAGCGCAACCGGAATCGTGATGAGGAGCCAGGAGCCCATCATCATGGCAGCTGCCGCGAACGCCGCAGCCGACACCAGGATGACCACGAGATTTCCGGTCCGGCCGGCCGTGTAAAACGGATCCATGATAAAGGAACTTGCCAGAAGCACTCCGACAAATAGGAGAACGGACAGCATCGATAAGCCGCCGCCCGCGAAGAACAGCTTCTTATTGCTCCACTGGCCTACCGCCATTTTGCGGAACATGGCACGGTAAAGCACGATGACAATTGCTCCGACAACCGGATAGCCGATTAACTGCAGCAGGTTCAGGGAGAACATCCCTCGGATTGCCGGGCCCATAGCGGCAAAAGCGGCGAAAGACAGCAAAAACGCAGGGACGTACTTGAGCCAGCCCGCATAATCATTGTCCATTTCCTTTTCCAGAGATGCGAGGTATTCCTTCGGCGAACCCCCCGTGATCCGGTCCACACTTTCCCCGCGGCGTTCAAGCTCTGCCAGATGGTCCTCCAGCTCTTCCGCGACTTCATCGATCTCCCGTTCGTTTTTGCCTGACGTCATCAGGTACATCCGGACGTTTGCGATAAATTCCTCACTTCTTTTCGACAACTTCATCTTTTCCGCTCCCCTCCAGCAGATTTCCGACTGCTCCCGCCATCACGTTCCAGCGAGCTCTAAATGCTTCAAGTTCTTTTTCCCCGGCCGCCGTAAGCCGGTAATACTTGCGCTTTGGTCCGTTCGGGGATGGTCGCATAACAGTCATGACCAGCCCTTCCTTCTGCATGCGCAAAAGCACCGGATAGATGCTCCCCTCACTCACCATCGTCAGCCCGTATTCCCCGAGCTTCTCCACCATCTCATAACCGTACGTCTCGCCCCTGCCGATGATGGCCAAAAGACACCCTTCCAGCACCCCTTTCAGCATCTGGCTTGTCGTCACAGCAATCCCCTCCAGTATCTTGCATAACCAACTACCACTATCTTGTTTTCCATGATACCGGGTGATGCCACTCCCGTCAACTATGTTGTTAAACAAAATACCTGCATTCTAAAAAGCCGCCCGGAAGCTTCCGGACGGCTGATTTAGCTGTTCAGTTTTTACGGATGACCGAGTAAAGTGCAGCACCGACAAGGTCGCCTGCTTCCTTCAGACGCTCTTTGCTGACATACTCGATTGTGTCCTGCGGTGTATGATAGTACGGCTCAAGTGCTGCAGTGCCAGGTTCTCGCCGGATAAAGTTCACCGCCGGGATGCCCGTCTCATGGAAGTTCACATGGTCCGAGGCGCCCCGCTGGTAAAGGATCAATTCGGATGGAGTGGCAATCCTGTCCTGTGTAGCAAGCGCCGCCTCGGTGACGATGTTCGGCTGGCCATCCAGTGTGTTCATGAAGATGGCGGTCGCGTTCTCCCAGGACGTGCCGACCATATCCATATTGAAGTTCGCGATGCTCCTGGACACTTCATCTTGAGTCAAAGCCGAAACATAGTGGGCGGAACCGACCAGGCCGATCTCTTCCGCTCCGACAAAGGCGAAGCGCACTTCTTTGTCGATCGGGTAGCTTTTCAGCACGCGGGCGATCTCAAGCGCGGTCGCCGTTCCGGTCGCATTGTCACTCGCACCCGGCGCCAGCGGCACGCTGTCGAAGTGAGCCGACACATGGACGATGTCCGGGTTATTCACGTGCTTCGGCGCGCGCGTCGCGATGATGTTCTGTGACGTCTGACCGGTGAGTGCGTCAACCTTTAGGGTGACCGTGCCGCCCGTGGCAACGACATCTTCAAGGAGCGCTTCGCCGGATGCCTTCCTGATCCCCGCGACCGGAAGCGGCGCATCCTCGCCGATGCTCATGTTGGGAGGCCCGGACGCTTCACTGTTGTCATAGATGATGACCCCCACAGCACCTGCCGCAGCGGCATGGTCAATCTTTTCGCGGAACGAGAATTCTCCACGGCTTATCAGTACGATTTTCCCTGACGCCTCTTCCGTGAAGTCGGCCGGATAGCCCAAGCCGGCATCATAAAGCTGCGCAGTCAGCCCACTTTCTGGTGTCTCTGCGGACCCGGACGGGAAAGCCGCCTCCACTTCATCTCCATTTGACGTGGACAGATGGCCGACCATCGTGTCTGGAATGTCGAACTCCTGGACCTCAATCTCGTAACCATAAGACTCCAGTCGCTCCCTGATCAGGGAAGCCGTTTCCCTCTCCTCGGCGGTTCCGGCAACGCGCGGCCCGATCGTTTCACTCAGATGATAAACGTCCGAATAGATGCGCTCCGCATCAATTCTGGAGATCACCTTCTGGTCAAATGCCGCCGGGTTGCCCGGCTTAGCCGCCTCGGCAGTGGTCTGCCCGCCGAAATCGGCCGGCATCATCACCACACCCGATAGCAAAAGGGACGCTGACAGCGTCAATGCCGCAAATCTGCTTTTCTTCATCCTTCCATTCCCCCTCTTCGGTTTTGTTCCATCAGGGGGATTCGTCCCGGCATTCGGACTTCCCTTCACTTTAAATGAAAACGGTTACAAAATCACATCTGTCTATAACCGCGACAGGTCTGAAGTCCCGCGCGGCCATGAAGGCACTGCTACTTATTATCCCGATTGCTTCTCGTGGCCATACACCGGCCGCACAGACAAAATCCGGTCGATCTTGAACGTGCGCCGCTCCTGCCTGAGAAAGCAGTACGCCGTTACGCTGTCCTTACGGAGGCGCAACAGGCGTACACGCCGCTTTGTGATGCTTCCGTCTGAACCAATATAGATCATGTCAGTCAACTGATGACGCTTCATGCATTTCATCAACAATCCGTGCATCCCGCACCCTCCAATAAGAACGTTTGTTCTCATTATATGCGAACATCCCCGTAGGCGCAACCGAATTGTCCTCAAATCATACAAAGCAATCCTACTGTGTCATTTTTTGTCGAAAAATATGTATTTAGTCCCTTCCCATCCAATAAGACATGCGCTACACTTGAGCGCAAGCCGCGTGCGGCATTTTATAATTGAAAAGGAATGAACCCCAATGTGGAAAGACTTTAAAGAATTTGCGTTCAAGGGCAATGTTCTGGACCTGGCTGTCGCCGTCGTCATCGGTGCCGCTTTCGGCAAGATTGTTTCCTCCCTTGTTGAGAATATCATCACCCCGCTCATCGGAATCCTGGTCGGAGGCGTCAACTTCAAAGGCCTGAGTGTAATGGTCGGGGATGCCGAAGTAACCTACGGCGTCTTCCTGCAGAACGTCTTTGACTTCCTGATCATTGCCTTCTCCATCTTCATGATCCTACGCGGCCTCATGAAGCTGAAGCGCCAGAAGGAAGAAGAAGTGGTGGAAGAAACGGAAGAAGAACTCACCGTACAGGAAGAACTGCTCCGCGAAATCCGTGACCTTCTCAAGGAACAGAAGAACTGAAGAAACAAAAGAAACCCGCTCCCTTAACGGATTTTTCCGTGGGGAGCGGGTTTGAATTTATTAAGAAATTAGTTCGTATGGTAATTCTGTCAAAGGATTTACGCCACCGATTACTAAACCGAAAGCAATAGCCCCCATCGTTAGCGCCGTGAAGAGTCTTTTCTTCATTATCCATCCGTCCTTCCATATAATTTAGTTCAGTATAGCATAAAAGATTCAGTGTAAATATGCAATTATGCATATTTTGAACTTTTCTCAAGTGACTTATGTATCAGTTTTGCGATGTATGCCTCTTCCTCATGGCTTATGCCAAGCCGATTATTTGTATCATGAAGGTAGTGGAACAGAAATTCCTCAAAAGGCGGTGACGGGACCAGCTGATCCTCCACCTGAAGCCGGACGGACGCCAGTTCTTCGATAAACGGCCGGATTGTCCGGAGCAGATGAACATTGTTCAGCGACCGCGTCCACTCGCTCCGGAATTCCCTTTCATTCATCACCACGGCACGGTCCAGACTTTCCGAAAGATCGGGGTCTCCGCAAGTCTGGATGCAGTGCGCCGCATATTTTTCAAGGAAGCGGATTGCCGCATCCGTGCTGCAGAGCCCCGAACGGATCGCCTGATGCATCAGGAGTGTGACCGCAGTTGCCCGATCGGTACCTCCGAGAATTTCGTTTTCAATGACGAGAAAAGCAATGTCCGTCGAGCGTTTCAGAAGCAGGTCCGGCCAGACAATGCCTGCCGCCGGATTTTCACCGAATACCGGCTCCCGTTTATATGGCCGGACTGCAGGCTGCTGCTCCGACGGGTTTTCAGTCGGCAACTGTCTTCTTCGGCGCCTCGGTTTATCCTCCTCCATCGCGTGGAGCAGCATGTTGCAGTCATGTCGGATCCGGTAACGGAGCCGCTCTGCTTCTTCATCAGAAAGCCGGAACCCGGCCATGATGTGATGGCCATGATGATCCTCCCGGCGCAAATAATAGTAATAATGAACCTCGCCGGTCAGATCCGATGCCAACGGCATGACAATCTGATGGACCACCTCATCCAGCTGGTATTCGTATTTCGGATAGAACCGGTAGGTGTGCCATTCTTTTTCTAGATGCATGTTCATCCTCCATTCAAACCCACTTTACTGCTGCCCGGAACTCTGTGACGCAAGGCTGGCCTGAGCGTCCGATGGCATGCGCGCCGCGTTCCGGAAACACCTCAGTCAGAACCAGCAGGTCACCTTCTCGCAGACATCTGTTAAGGCGGTCAATCAGTCGCGGGCTTCCGAAATGGATATAGTGATCCTTCCCGCTTCGGCAGGCTGCCGTCGGATATTTCGAGTCGACGACCGCAAACATGGCTTCTTTCGGGATTCCTTTCCGCACCCTCCAATCATGAAGGCGGAGGAAAAAGTCCGATTCCGACTCTTCGATATCTCTTTTTGGCACATCTCTTGTCAAAATGCGCCATTCTGCAGGCGCTGTGACCACTCTGCCTTCAGTTTGCCGCGGGGTATGGCCCGGCTTCCTCCTGTTTGTCCTTCCACTGCTCAGGCACACCCAGGGATGGCTCAATTTTAGGAACAGACGAACACATACAGGCAACTGATGGACCGCCATTTTACCCGTGTAGACAGGGGCAGCCGGCAAGCCTTCCGGACCTAGAATGGTCAGGGAGTCTGATTCCGTGTCATGCACGATTCGGAGGTCCGATAACGTCAGGAACTGGCCGCTTCTTCCGGCATACTGACGGTCGGTAGGCCACAATAGGTGACGGCCGTTGTGATGCGCCTTTTTTCCAGTCCATCCTGCTCCGTACGAGAACCAGACCGGTTCGGCATCAGGAAGCAGTTCACGGATCCACCCCTCATCTTCCGAGGCAACATTGTCCAGGCGGCATTCAGCCGAAATCTGGTAATCTCCCCGTTTCAGTGCCTGTTCCGATAGGGCCGCCACACGGAAAGAGAGCAGTCCATGCGGAAGCATCTCGGTCGGACTGAGCGGTGCTGGTGTTTTAGCTCCGGCAACTGCCCGTCTCGTGTCTTCTTCAGCGATTCTTGCTTCCTCGGCCGATCCCATCCGTGCCGAACAGTAGGAGAGATAGCCGAGGACATCCCTGCTTTCGCCTCCGAGACCGTACTGTTCTGTAAACCAGCCGGTCATGGTCTCCGCGATGCTTGAACGGACAATAACCACTCCAGGATTGTTTGCGTAAGTTTCCAGATCCTCTCGGACGGATTCAGGAAGACTGATCGGCTTTTCATTACATACCTGTTGCTCTGTAAACCAATCACCCGCCGCCAGACGGCCTGTCAGGCGGACCGGCAGGATCCGGTGAATCCTGTGTATTGCCCGCACAGCCCTTTCACGCAGAACCGGCAAATCAGCCGGAGCACAACTTTCCATCTGATCGAGCAGAATTTCAAGGAGCAGAAAGCTTCTTCGGAGGCGCTTGGCTTCAGGAGAATTGATTCTTGCAACCAAAGAAGCCAATCCCTGAAGCGGACACTGTGCGGCTTGTTTCTCCGGCAATACGGGTACTAAGATTTCCCTCGACAGCAATTCAGCGAATTTTGACTTTCCGTCGGACCCAAGCGAACGCATCCAGTCTTTCTTTTTTCTGACAGCGCCTTTTTTCAAATGGCCGGCTGCCTGGCCTTCAACCGGATAAACATATTCATGGATGGTAGGGACACCGCCGACTTCAATGCCATCTGCGACCAGCAAACCGCTTTTACCTTCCTGACAAATGAGCCCGTCGTTTACTTTGAAAGCCAGGCCTTCGTTCAGGCGGTCATCACGTGCAATCGCTTCGGTCCAACGGTCGATGAGCGGCTGTCTGATGCGCATTTTCGGAAGGACTTCCTCCAGCGCTTCACTTTTTGTTTCTTTTCCGAAGCTGAAGCGGACTTCTGCTGTGCCGGTCTCAGCGCTTTCCACGGTCGTTTGGAGAAGATGCGGAAGAATAGCTTCCGCCATTTCTCCAGACTGCTCAAGATTCAAATCAAGCAGCTTCGGATCCTTTAAGGCAATACTTCGCTGAAGAGCAGGAATCTTTGTCATTCCGCTCAGCTTGGCGTCCGCCTGTTCCTTGCCAACCCGGTAAATCAGCCTGAACCGTTCCAGGGCATCGTCCATTTCTGTCTTTCTCTTCACCCACAGCTGTACACTTTCCCAGTCGCTGTCACTGAGTTCAGGAATTTTCTGTTCCAATTCGTCAACAGTTTGCAATCCGGCCCGGATTAAAACGTCCTCCACGGAAATCCAAGCTTCCGAAACAGCCGCCCGGTGACGGTTAAGGCGCTGAATCAGGTTCATCGAAGCGGACAGGACGAGTGAATCGATGACTGAAGCAGGCAGATCATGCACCTGCGCGATAGCAACTTCTGATATGCGGACGGAAGTTTCAATTCGATTCAAGTTCAGATTCATGATTCCTCAATCCTTTCTTCGTTTCTTGGACAGCAAACATATTTTCGTACAAAGTTGACAAACTGCGGAAATTTTCCGTTACTATAGAGACAGGACAGCCGATATCCGACTGGACCATTTGCCAAAAGGGTGATGGACAATGAATCAGGTTCGCCTAGGAATGGAAATCCGGAAATGGCGCAAAATCCGCAAGATGACCCAGAAACAACTGGCAGACGGCATCTGCAATCAATCTGAGATCAGCCGCCTGGAAAAAGGTGATTCTTATCCGAGCATTGATACACTCCACTCAATCTCTATGAAGCTACGCTTGCCACTTTCATTTTTTTTCGAGGTGTTAATTCATGATGACGTTGAAAACAAGGAGCGCATTACTGAGACCGTAAAAACCTTTTCTAGGAAGAAAGATTATGAGGGGCTATATTCTTACCTAGAACTTTTGTCTAAAGAAATGCCGGTAATCCATCCAGAATTAAAGACCTACTTAGATGCCCATTACTATGTAAGTCTCTATTATTTGAAGAAAAATGATTATCGTTACTGTGTAACAGAGTTATACCGCCTTGTGAACAATCCATCGACAGGCTTAGATATACTTCTAAATGTCCGAATAAAGAATTCTATTGCAATCATCCTTGCAGAAAACCAAAAGTTCGATGAAAGCATGAAGATCTTCCAAGAAATACTTGAAGAAAAGAATAACTCGGAAGAATATGAGCTCATACGAATCACCATTTTATATAACGTTGGAAAATTGCTTTATTCTCAAGAAAAGTATGAGAGAGCCTTGGAAATCACCATAGAAGGCATAGATTTCTCGATCACCCACCGCGACATGTCTATCCTAGGCCAGCTCTACTACCAAAAAGGTTCGATTCTTGAAAAGCTCGGTCATCCCGCTTCCGAAATCTCGGAGAACTACCGAAAGGCGCTGTTCTTCTTTGACCTACTGGGTCTCGATTACTACAAGAAGATTTTGCAGGAGTACAAAATGGAGTACCTGGCAGCCGGGAGCGTATGATTCTTTCCTACCTACTACTCTACACAGTTTTAAGCAACAGAAATATGCACTTACGCATATCGACGGTTTTTTCGGTTTTTCTTTTGAAAACGTAGAAAAACGGCTGCTTTCCGCCTTTGTTACGGGGCGGGAGCAGCCGTTTTTTGGTTTCTCAGAACATACTGAGGTCGTATTTTTTGGTCATTTTCTCCATCAGGTCCCAGCCGGCGACGCTGTTGCCGCGGTCATCGAGTGCAGGTCCGAAGATGCCGATGCCGCAGCGTTGCGGGACGGAAGCCATGATGCCGCCGGAAACCCCGGATTTGGCCGGGACGCCTACACGGATGGCGAATTCTCCTGAAGCGTTATACATGCCGCAGGTGACCATGAACGTCTTGCAGATGCTGGCGACACGCGGCGGCAGAATCATTTCTCCGGTCGCCGGGTGCTTGCCGTCCATAGCAAGAAGCAGTCCGACTTTGGCGAGGTCGACACAGTTCATCTCGATGGCGCACTGCTTCGTATAGAGCTCAATGACTGTATCGACTTCTTCCTCAATGACACTGTGCTGCTTCAGATAATAGGCCATCGCGCGGTTCAGGTCTGCCGTCTCAAGCTCGGACTGGGCCACTTCCTCGCTGTAGCCGACGCCTTCTTCACCAATGATCAGTTCAGTAAGCTGGATCAGCCGCCCGAGCCGTTCTTCGACGCTTTCGCCCTTGATCATCGACGAGACGGCGAGGGCTCCGGCATTGATCATTGGATTGAGTGGTTTGTGCGGGGCGATCGTCTCAAGTTTGATGATCGAGTTGAACGGGTCTCCCGTCGGTTCCATGCCGACGCGCTGGAAGACATATTCTTCTCCGTTATCGAGAAGGGCGAGCGCCAGGGCGAGCACCTTCGAGATACTCTGCAGCGTCGATTTCGTATCGACGTCCCCTGCAGAATAGCAGCTTCCGTCCGGAAACGCCATCGCAACGGACAGCGAGCTCAGATCCGCCTTGGCAAGTGCCGGGATATAGTCGGCGACCATCCCCTCGATTGTATGTACTTTCGATTCCTGAACAAGTTGATACAGCTCTTCGTCGGAACGACAGTCCATGTCAGTTCACTCCTTTAAAAATGACATCCTGCCGACAGTTTACCCTTTCCTGCGCCCATCAAGCCAGCCGTTCATTGCCGGACCCGCGGGCCGATGGTATAATGAAGCTGAATTGCCTGCAAAGGAGTGGAGACTGATATGTGGTTCGTTATTATCCTGGCTGTTTTATTCGGATTCATCGCGATCGGTACGATTGCAGGCCTCGTCCTGACTTTCACGGGCAGCAACGACTGATTCTGACTTAAAAAGGGACTGTTCCGCGCATCGGCATACGCCGGTTTGCGGAACAGTCCCTTTTCTATTCTGATTCGCCGGCCAGGACCTCGAACCTGTCCGTGTCCTCAGGCCGCCAGCCGGTGTCGAGTTCCGCGGTAGTGAGGCCGAACGACATTTGCAGATGCGGGTAGTCCTTGAAGTTGCTCCAGTCGCCGCCCCATTCAAATCCGAGCTCCTTGGCGATGTCCGCGACCTCGAACCAATCGCTTTGCCCGTTGCCGTTGCCGTCATAGCCGGTGTCCCAGATGAGCCGGCCGTCAGGCGTCCAAATTGCAAAGTCAACCGCCAGCCCAAAGTTATGATACGACTGGCCGCCCCTTGCCTGGGTGACGACGGGGCCGTCAATGGTGCGCCCCTGTGCAAAAAGCCGGTCCTGTTCTTCATGGGAGCGGAAGCCGTCCGTGATTTCGATGCGGATGCCCCGCTCTGCTGCGATCCGGGCCAGTTCCCCCGCTTTCTGCCCGACCATCGGATGAAGGCCTTCCGGAAGCGGGCGCATTTCCAGCTCTTCGCGGAAATCAAGCTCGCGCTGGACAAAGGTCCACACCCCGGCAGCCACCAAACCGGCAATCACCATGCCGGCAACTTTGACGGCAAGCGCGACGGGGTGTGTGTTCTTCCTTTTTCGCTGTCCGATTCCGGAAGCCTCCCTTCTGGTTTATGCTCCTGTTTCCGCATACCGGACGACCGGCCGGCTGACAGGTGTCCATTTCTTCACTTTTTCCTCGAAGTCCGGAACGTCTCCCGTCGTAAAGAACAGATGCCCGTCCTCGGCTGCCGTGGACAGTTCGCCGTGTTCCCGCAGCCAGTCCGCAGCCCGCGAAACCGTCGCCCGGGCCGGATCCACCAGGTGGACGTCGCCGCCCCATACTTCCCGGATCTGCCGTTCGGCCAGCGGATAATGGGTACAGCCCATTACAAGCGTGTCCACTTGCTGTTCGCGGAGCGGTGCCAAGTATTCCTCAAGAGCAGACTTGATTTCGTCATTCCCAATTTCTTCATCTTCCAGATAAGAGACAAGTTTTGGGCATGCCTCTTCATAAACTTCCAGACCGTCCCCGTTTTCACGGATGGTCTTTCTGTACATATGAGATTCAACCGTCCGCTGGGTAGCGATGACGCCGATCCGCCGGTTCAGTGTTGTGTTTGCGGCCATCTCCGCCCCCGGCTCAATGACCCCGATCACAGGGACGTCCATCCGCTCCTTTAGCTCGTCCAGCATGAGCGCCGATGCCGTGTTGCAGGCGACAATCAGCAGTTTAAGCTCAAACTGCTCCAGGAAACGGACGACTCCGAAAACGAATTCCTTGATTTCTTCCGGGCTTTTGTTGCCATAAGGGCAGTTGCCGTGGTCACCCACATATATGATCCGCTCCTCTGGAAGCCGGCCGAACAGCTCTTTGGCGACGGTCAGCCCACCGCTCCCGGAGTCGATAATTGCTATTCTTTTCATAACTTTTAACCTTCTCGCTAACGCCTCCCTGTTTTCAGGAAGCGAAATAAAATGATCCTTCCATTGTAACGCATCCGGCAGCTTTGTGGTTCCCTGAAGCTATAAAAAATAGCCCCCTGTCAGAGGGGCCAAGTTGTTACGCCGTAACGTCCCGCTTCGAGAAGACGAGATAGCTGACGACCAGGAACACGGCGGCGTATGCGACGAGTACAGCGGCCGCAAATGGAAGGGTGACATCCTCGATGAACGTCATGCCCTGGGCAAGCGCAACGAGATCATGGGAGAAGAACAGGTACTTGGCGATCTCGTAGCGGCTCAAGAGTGCCGAAACTGTATTGCCGGTAAAGTAGATAAACAGCGACAGGCCGATGGCGAGCGCGCCGGAACGGAACACGCTGCCGATCATGAAGGCGAACGTCGTGTAGACGATGACATTCACGAACGCGAGGAGAAGGTGATAAAGCGTAAGCGTCCAGACCGAGACTTCGCTCACTTCTCCGCTTCTCACTGCAAGCTCTGCTCCTGCGTCCGGGGAAAACAGAATGTACGCCATCGCGACTGAGACCACGAAGCCGATTAGTGTAAGCAGCGCGCCGAACAATGCCGTGGCCGCAAACTTCGAGGTCAGCACCTTCCATCGCTTGACCGGGCGGGCGAGGAGCATCTTGATCGTCCCCTCGGAAAATTCCGTGGCAACGATGCCGGCAGCAACGATGATGGCAAACAGCATGGCGAGCGTGGCGATGCCGGAAGAATCCTTGATCATCTGCTGCCTGCTATAGCTTCCGTGCGGCTCAACGTCTTCGGCAAGCCGGTATTCCACAATCTGCAACTCTTCCTTCAGCTCCGCCTCACGGGAGTCAGAAAGGTCCGGATCAGCCAGCTGCGCGGAGATTCCATCCCGCTCCGCTTCCGCCTGCATACGCCAGTCCGGCACATCCGCCTGGCCCTCGACCGAGACGCCTCCGCTTTCCGCGCGGTTCTCTTCCATCGTGGAAATCCATTTGGTCAGGCCCATCATGCCCGCTACGCCGACGACGAGAAGGATGGCCATGACCCAAGTCGCTTTTTTGTTCCACAGCTTCATCCATTCATTTTGCAACAGTTTCAGCAATCTGTCCGCCTCCCGTCATTTCGATGAACTCGTCTTCAAGTGTCTTGCGGTGAGGACGGACCGTGTACAGGTCGAGGCCTCCGGAAATCACGCTTTTCGCGAGTTCCGGTATCCGTTCCATTCCCTCTTCAATGATGAACCCTGCACCGGATTCAACCGGCTCGTACCCTTTTGACTCGAGAACGGCCCTGAGCTGTGCCGCCGGCTGCGCTTCGATGTAATGGTGCGGCCGTGAATCTTCCTTCATCTCCCTGATGTCGATCAGCTTGCCGTTCTGGATGACGGCGATCCGGTCGCACATCAGCTCGATCTCAGACAACAGGTGGCTCGAGACAAAGACCGAGACACCCGCTTTTTCCGCGAGGCTCCGGAGATACGCCCGGAACTCCCGGATGCCGGCCGGGTCAAGGCCGTTTGTCGGCTCATCCAGGATCAGGAATTTCGGATCGTGCAGCAATGCCTGTGCAAGGCCGAGGCGCTGGCGCATGCCGAGCGAATAGGTGCCGACTCTCTCATGGATCCGGTTCTCGAGTCCCACCTGGCGGACCACTTCCATGATGCGGTCCTTTGTGACGCCCTTGTGCATGCGGGCAAAGTGGACGAGGTTCTTGTAGCCGGTCATGTATTTGTACATCTCCGGGTTCTCGACGATAACGCCGATATTGGACATGGCCGCTTCGAATTCGTTTTGGACGGACTTGCCCGCGACGAATACTTCTCCCGATGTCGGCTTCATCAGTCCTGCCATCATACGGATTGTCGTTGTTTTCCCTGCTCCGTTCGGCCCGAGGAACCCGGTTACCTGGCCCGGGTAAAGCTTCAGGTTCAAGTCGTCAATAATCTTCTTTCCGCGGATTGCCTTTGATAAGTGCCTGAGTTCCACTATCGGCTCAGCTTGGTTTGCCAACCGGTTCACTTCCCTTTTGGTAGAGTGTGCGCAAATACGCGGTCAGGCCGCCCGGCTGCGCCATCCGGATATCTTCCACAGCATCATGGGCGGCGATCCGCCCGTTTTTCAGTACGGCGATTTCATCGAGGAGCGGGGCGACATCGTGCAGCTCGTGCGTCGACATGATGACAGTCTGACGCTCCGGGTCGGTGAATCGGATAAGGCCTTTCACGATTGACTCGCGGACCATCGGGTCAAGACCCGAAAACGGCTCGTCGAGCAGGTAGGCATCCGCTTCCCTCCCTAATGTTGCTACGATCTTGGCACGTCCCCGGTTTCCTTTTGAAAGGTTTTTCAGCTTGGTTTTCCTGTCGACATTCAGAAATTCCGCTGCCTCAAGCGCCTTTTCCATTGAAAAGTCCGGATACTGCGACTCCTGGAAGCGGAGCAGCTCATCAGTTGTGAAATACGGGTAATACAGATCGGCGTCCGCCATGTAGGCAATATGCCGGCCGGCGGAGATCCGTGTAATCGGCTGGCCGTTCAGAAGAACATCTCCTGTATCCGCCCCCATGACGCCGGCCATAATTTTCAGGAGTGTCGATTTGCCGCTTCCGTTCTCCCCCGCGAGTCCAATGATTTTACCCCGCCCGAAGGCCGCGGTCGCGCCGGCCAGCGCCCGGCGCCGGCCGAATGACCGGCTTACCTGTTTGATCTCGATCATCCCTGTCTCCTCCTCGTCATGGACTCCGCGATTTCTTGTTCCGTGAAGCCGAGCGCCTCGATGTTCCGGATAAAATCATCGATGAGCTGCGCCTTTTTCTCCTCTCTCAGTTGTCCGAGCCGTTCCGCGTTCTCCGTGACGAACGTCCCCTGGCCCCGCTTCGTTTCGGTAATGCCCATCCCCTCCAGCTCCTTGTACACTCGTTGCATCGTATTGGCATTGACGCCGGCTTCGACCGCGTATTCTCTTACCGACGGCAGCTTTTCTCCCGGCTTCAGGGCGCCCCGGATCAGGTCACCCGTGATCCGGTCGATCAGCTGCTGGTAGATCGGCTTATCCGGCAGGAAGTCAAAACTCATTCATCGCGCCACCTTCCTGTTGAAGATATAGATGGCGAGCATCGCGAGGAGAATTGCCTCGATCGCGGCAAGCCCGACTCCGCTGGCAGCAATTGTCCCCGTGAAATCCAGCGACCAGTCATTGACCCGGTTCAGGCGTTCCGTGTAGGTCAGCGGAATCTCACCATAACCCGCGAGCTTTTCATAAGGCCCCCATCGGGCCACTTTCTGGAATACATAGAACGTTCCGCCCACCAGCATGCCTGTCAGGATAACCGCGCCGATTTTCGTGAACTTCTTCAGCCACTGGTAAATGGTCCAGAACAGGAAGCCGAGCACCATCTGCATGATTCCGAGAAACAGCGAGACAGTACCGACCTCCGCAAAGAAGCCCATGAACCATCCGAGCGGCATGCCCTCCGGAAGGCCTGACCCTCCGCCGAACAGGTGAATCATCCCATTGGCCAGTGCCAGGACCGTGAATAGAAACAGCATGGATGCCACGGTCATCAGCACGGCAAAGACCGCTTTGACGCCGACGAGAACGTAGGACGGTGCAGGGGAATGCAGCCAGATATCCGGCCGTTTCATATCCGCCTGCAGGCTGACAAGCAGGCTGACCACCGGCATATAGCTGAGTGCCAGCACCCAGAAGCCCATGATGATGAACGCAATGTTCATCACCGGAACTTCGTGGAAGGCATAGCGCTGCAGCAAAAACGGCACCACCCCAATGCTGAGCACGGCAGCAAGTACCAGAAACGCCATCCCCAGACGCGCCTGAATCCACTCTTTCCACAAGAGCCCTTTCCATCGGCTCATAAACTTCACTCCCTTGAATTTGCATTGTGTATCGGTGTATTAGTTACATAGTACACTGGTATTCAAACAAAATGCAAGGCATTCGCGGAATTTATTTGGAAATCTGGTTGCCCATAATAAAAACGCCTTCTGCAGAAGGCGTCACAAGAAGAATGAGAAAAAGCGGGATCCCTAGAATCCCGCAGTCCGGTGCAGCACTGGTGATTGAACTTCGAGGGGCCGGGTCACTACCGGTTCCGCACGCCCCTCCAACGAAACCCGGTCAATCAATAATCTGCTCCGCAATGGAAGCCCTACATCCTCCGAGAGGTCCTCCTCCAGTCCATACAGTACGGCAAACAAGATCCGGCGAATAAAGAAGTACAGCAAGGCGGCCTCACCGGGACTTTCCTGTGGCAGATCCGCGGCCTGCTCCAAAGAATCGGGCATCCGGAAGCGGTCCGTCAAGATCAGCGGCCCCACCTCGATCCGGCTGCCGGTAAGATCCATGAACAGCACCCGTTCCGAAGCCGCCCGGGCATCGTCGCGCCTTACGGTTTCCGAGCTTTCCAAGATTACCGCATCATAGCTCCCGGCCGTTTTCTTCGTATCCACCTGAAGATATGGAATCTTCCCCAGCATGGTTCGCAGCTGCGGAAAACGCTCCGGATCCGCTGCAAACCAGATGCGGAACCCGCTGCCATTCTCCGCAAAGTCCCTGACCGTCTGCTCAATCCTCCCAAATGGCCTGCCGGTCAGAAACAGATTCCTGAAGACCTCCAGATCGGATCTGACGGCAGACAGCATGGCACGCTCCCTTTCTGACCGGCACTCCATGAACAGGCCCGGAAATTTATTCAGGAACGCCTTTGCATAGGCGTACTCCCGGGATTGTTCGGCTGCCTGCCCGGAAAAGCCCTGATTCAGCAATATGCTGAACCGGAGAAAGTTCAGTTCCCCTTTCCGGACAGCCGCTTCCACTGTCCCCTTCTCACTGTTTTCAATGGTCACCAGCCCGCCTCTGTCATATAGGCCGACGGCCGGTCGCATGATGAACATTCCAATCACCTACCCTAATAAGAATGAGTACAGCACGTCGTCTCCTGTTCCGATAATCGTTCCGAGAGGCGCATCATAAAATCCGCCGAGCGGAAGCGACCGGATTCCCAGGTAATTCGCCACGAGCTGGATGTTCTGGCCGATATGCCCGGCTTCCTGCTGGACCAGCTTGTAGGAAATATCGGGATACTTGGCGGCAATCGAGTCCAGATCGGCCGTAAGGGCAATGGCAAACTGTGCGGTGGCCGCACTTTCCTTCTGGATATATGCCTGTTCGATCCGGCTCCACGGGACACTTTTCCGTCCGGCCAGGAGGCCCCGGTCCGCATCCACCTGGCAGACATTCCACCTTCCCAGGGATTCTTCCACCCTATTTTCATTGAACAGCAGATGAATCCGGACATAGTAGCGGGCACCTCCGGACGGATAGGCCCTTCCCTCTCGTTCATGGCCGATAAACGCAAGCTGGGTAAACCGGGCGATCAGCGGCAAGTCGATGGTCTGCTCGTTCGGAAACGGATAAGGCCAGGTATGCCGCTGCATCAGTGCATTCTCGAAGCCGTTTGTTCGATCAGGAACATAGTCCATCTGATGAAGGACTTCCCCCTCAACAGGCTCGGGAATCCGTTCGCTGTGCTTGTAAACCTGCATGCTCGTATAAACCGGATCATTGATTGTCAGGCGATGATAGTCCTGGTAAAGACGGTCGTAGCCGACTTTGAAATCCCAAAGCCTCATACCGCCGCGGCGCCCTTGGCCAAAAATATCCCCGACAGGAAATGCTCATTTTCAGGGGAGATGCCGAGCCGGTTGTTCAGCATATGGATGTGGGACACCATGAGGTAATGGACGTCTTCCTCACGGTACGTGTTTTGGATGTCGAGGATCCGTCGCATGGCGGATTCAAGGTCTGCAAGATAATCCCGATATACCTCCGGCACCTCGCTCCTGTACCGGTTCTTTTCCAGTCGCTTTTGGAGCGCGTTCCGGACAGCCTCATGCCGCGCATCCGCACCGAACGATTCCCAGACCCTGTGGTAAGCCGAGAAGAAATCCTCCTCCGAGCGGGTCATGCCGATCTTTTCCGCGATCATGAAGCTGTATTGCATCAGGTCGAACGCCACCACATACCGTTTCGGCCATTCAAGCGAATCTATGATCGTTTTGGCCATCTCCGACGATCTGTGGAACAGCTGCTCCGAGTGGCCCATGGCCTCCTGCCCTCCGTAGCGTTCCCACTCCGGCCCGTACGGGATATCCCGGATGCTGAAATTCGGATACACCTCCAGGTTGTTCACACCCTCCAGTTCGACGATCCGATTGTCATAGCTGACTTCCCTGAAGGGATGATCTGCATGGTCCTTTCCGAATGCCTCCAGCCGGTCTGACAGCAAGGCGTCAAACCGCTTTTTTCTGACGGGATCCTCAAACCGGCAGCGGAGCCGGATATGCGGACCTCCCTGCCAATAGCGGATAAAAAACCACTGATCCGGTGTTACCGCATCGATCACCCTGAACAGATGACCGCTGAGGAACTGGTCAATCAGCCCGAAATCATGAATAAACAAGTGTTTCGAATGCCACATGTCTCCCCCTCCTTCTATTTACTTAACGCCGCCGGGAACCTTGATCGTCACTGCCTGGTTCCGATCCGGGAACACGACGGCAGAGTAGCCGATGGCCATGTCGTCCGGAAGACTGGTTTTTCTTCTGACGTACGCGTCATCAACGTTTTTCAAGGGACGCACCGCACAATTTTCCCCGGCCATGGAAACAGAAATAAACTGCATCAGGCGGCCCATTTCCATGAACAATGGCGTGGCGTCCGCCATGATGTCCGTTTTACTAAACGCCATAAAGATCCAGAACTGAAACCCGAGAAAATTCGAGAACTCATGGTACTCCGATAGCAGCCGCTGATCCTCCCGCTCCCCTTCAAACGGACAGATGTGAATGAGTCGGCCTTCCTCCAGCCGGTAGTAACCCGGCGCAATCCCTCTGACATCGTTCACTGCGACCAATAGCTTGATGCCGGCCTCTTCCAGCACAGGAACTGCCCGCTCCATCAGGTCGTTAAGCGGATGCTGGTCCAGTGTCCGGTGGAAAAAGACGTCCCCTTCCCCTCTCTGGTCCGCCGTACGGTCTGTAAAATGCCTTTCCGTCAGGGAGGACAGCATCGCGTCCGGCACCGCCCCGAGTTCCCTGTCGGCACTGGCTTCTCCCGGACCGATGCGGAGAACCGCACGAGGGCGGATATGGATGCCGGACAGGTGATCCGTTTCTGAAGAACTGCCTGCCGGTGCATACCGGTACCCGCATCCCGCCTGCTGCAAGGCAAACTCCAGATTGAACAGGGCGTGGCCGGCGTTCAGGGCGGACAGCATCCGGGAGAACTCGCCGTAATACAGCTGCAATCTGCGGTCATCCGTCATGAGAACGGCCCGGTCTCCTGTCCCCTCCGCCGGACCGATGTCCACCACGCGGTCCCTGAACGGGTCATAGGCATGGATCCGCCCTTCCGTCATGATCAGGATTTTGATGGTCTTCATATTCCTTGCGCCCGGTATAAGCGGATGGAACGGATAGCGGCTCGCCAGGTCGACCCTGCGGACCTTCTCCGTGTATTCGTAGACCAGCCGCATCATCCGCACCTTCTGCGGCGCTGCCTGTGACGGCCGTCCCGCCCGGACAGCCGCTCCGATCCGGTCCGGATCCGGCGACACCTCCCCCCGGGCAAAGTGTTCAAACCGCCTGTCAGTAAAGGCGTCCAGATAAGCCGCATCCATCGTGCTCACCTCACGGGAAGGGGTGCGGGACACGCTTGAGCCATTCTTCGTCAAGATGCCCGCGCCCCTTCAGACGGATTGCCTTCTCCACACGGCTGCGGATGATCCTCCGGTTCTGGTGCCCGAACGTCATCGTCAGCATCTCCGGCACGATGTACTTCACATTGACAAAGCCGATCCGGTCGAGGTTCGGGTTTTTGGTGACCGCGCGGAATGCCTTCCCGGAAAGGCCTTTTACGATTTCGTGGAACCGGCCGATGACATCTTCATACCTTCCGCTAAAACGGGTATAAGACTCTTCCAGCTCTTCCATCGTATTTTGGTAGGGGGTGTTGAGCGCAAACCGCAGATAGGTCTCCGCCTCCCGGTTGGAATAAAGAAGGAGATGATCTTCAAGCCGGCTTACCGCCTCCGGATTGTCCAGAAGCATCGCCTTCCTCTCCAGATACTCCTGTTTCCGGAAAACATTCTGGAACACCGATATGGCCGTGGTCGCTTCGATCAGCGCCTTTTCAATCGCGTCTTCCAGATCAAATGAGGACGCCGCCGCGGTATAAAACGCCATATCCTCTTCCCCTGCGTCTTCCTTCTCCAGGAGCACCCAGATGGTCGGGATCTTCAGCTCCATCGAGATATCGAACAGATGGGCACGGATCCCTTTTTTCTGCAGGGCGACCAAATAGCTTTTCAGCGTCTTTGAGCGGATCGAGGATTCCCTGATGCGTACTGGCGGAATCTGCCCGTACCAGGTGCTGAGGAAGGCGTCCCGCTCAAACAGTTCCAGCATCGCAAACAGACTGGCTTCATTCACGGTCGACCCGAGCGCGCTGCCATTTGAACTGTCAAACAGATAGCGGGGCTCCCCGGACACATGATGGGAATCAAAGTAAATCATCTGTTCCGGAATCAGCTGCATTTCTCCGCTGATGAGTTCCTCGGCTTCCCGGTATCGGATCTGTTTTTCCGGGGTGTATGCCCCCATTTCCATCTCCGCCGATTCCATCACCCCGGTCAGAGTCAGCCCGATTCGCGGGTCTTCGCCTTCCCGCAGAACGGCGTCCGCCGGACCGTATGGAAAGGCCGTCGCATACCGCTCGAGGGACTCGAGGACCGACGTATGGCGTGACTTCCCATATGTATCGGTAC
The DNA here is from genome assembly GCF_059758705.1 of Bhargavaea sp. GQ12. Lineage (NCBI taxonomy): Bacteria > Bacillati > Bacillota > Bacilli > Caryophanales > Caryophanaceae > Bhargavaea > Bhargavaea sp. GQ12. The sequence continues at coordinate 49,253 of NZ_JCAXEU010000009.1, read as the reverse complement.
GGCCGTACGACAGAAGAGATATGCCATTGTGATGCACTTCTGTCTCCACCATCGGCAGGCCATATGAGTCGCCCGACCGGCTTTCCCGGTTGACGATCGACAGGCGGCTGCCGCGGATCACTTTGTTATGACGGCGGAGGCGGGCCTTGACGTCTTCCCACCGGTGCTCACGGGGATCATCAGGATTGAACATCACCGAGGGCTTTTGGTGCTGCTCCGCTGCCGGGACATCTCCGGAACAGACCGGACAGTCTCCGCGCTTGTAGGTAGCCAGCATCGTGACTTCTTTTGTATTCCGGTTTATGGCGAACAGCCCGTCCGCTGTTTTCTCGTTTTGCAGCATCCATGCATAGGAGCTGATAAGCCGCTGCTCGATCATGTCCGGCTCCTTAGCATCCTCTCCGTTCAAATAATGATCTGCCAGTTCCATCTCTTCAATCCGGCTTTTCAGGCATGACAGGCAGAAGCTTCCGGATTGCCTGACGGGACCGATAAAAATGAACGGGTGGGTCGCAATGACCGGAAGATCCCCTTCCTTCAGATCCGCCGCGTCTTCCCATTGATCCAGTAGATTGACCATTATCCATTCACCTCCGCCAGTTGCTGTGCGTGCTCCGTGACTTTAAAACCTGCGGCCTCTGTACCGACGCCGTTTTCCCTTGCGCTTACATAGGTGTAGAGCGCGACCGGAATCTCGCTGATCTCCAGCGGCATCTTGAAAGCTGCCGTTATGTCCGCATCTTTGTCGTGAATACGGACAGTGTATCTGCCGGACAGAGGCCCGGTGATCGTCCAATCCAGATCCATCTCTTTTTCTTTGATCAATTGCCGGATGGTATCCGAATCCGGAGTTTCCACGGTAATTTCGGCTTTGCTCAAGGCTGCCGGCCTGTTGCCGTATGCCTGCCCGAGAATCTCCGGGAACGCCGTCCGGGATACGAAAGAGGCCAGGCGGCCGTAGTCCATGTCCGCGTAATAGAGGCTTCGGACCTTATCGGCACTGTCCGCATACTGGATGGTCAAAATCTGAAGCGGAAGCTGCCGGTAGTCGTCATACTCCGGGTTCCTGTTGACCGACAGGATCCGTGAACTGTACATGCCGATAAACCGCTCCACCTTGTTCAGCCCGGCGATCGGGTCTTCCCCGGCCGCCCTGAATTCTTCCGGAAGCCCGGCTGCCGGGTCATATAGCGTTTTCCGTCCGACTTCGAACTCTTCATTGATGGTAAATACCTCAGGCGCTTTTCCGATGATTGTCAGAATGACACTGTAGAACAGGAAAGGGGCGAGCAGTTCAGCCGAAACCGTCTCACTCCCGGCTTTCCCGGAACCGAGGTGACGGATCATCTGCCGATCTGCGCCTGCGACAGCCACTTCTCCTGCCGGATTCACCGCAACATTGATCGCCAGTGTCTGCCCGCCTGACAGGACGGTAATATCATTGTCCAGGTCTTTCCCCGCCATGCCGACCGCAAGGCCGCTTGCAAACAGCAGGTCACTTAGTGCCCCACCCGCGAAAAAGCCGGGAGAAACGGTGACCTTGGCTTCTGAAATTCCTTCAAGCGCACTTTCCACGCCGACCGCTTCCGTTTCCACCATCCGGAAGTAGGCCTTGTCCCTGTGCTGCAGAAGAAGCGTTTCCCCAATCTCATAAATGAGTCCCTGATTTTCCAGCAGGCTGACCAGTTTGCCGAAGTGAGGATAGCGCTCCGTGATTTTCTGCCTGTCCATCCCGTCGGCGAGCTCTCCCAGCATCCGGTGAATCTCCACATACACGGCTTCCGTCGCCCTGATGCTGAACTTTTTGGATTCACTTGTAAAAATGACGGTTCCATTATGGTAATGGAACCGGCAATTGGACCGATATTTCAGGATTGCCATCTGTTTCTCCTCCCTTAAACTTTTGCACGGCGGCTGACGAGCAGCACCGAGACAAAGACCAGCAATGTCAGGTACGCGAGCGAGATCGTGGTTTCGGTGTTCAGGACAAACAGTCCGTTCCATACGTCGATGAAGATGTGATTGATGTGATAGATCGGGTTGAGGTTTGCGATCCACTGTACAAACTGCGGCATTTGTGCGACCGGGACTGTGAAGTCTGCAGTGAACAGGACCACCTGGAAAATGACGATGGAGAAGACGAGGGCACTTTTCATCTCTTTAAAGAATGAGTAGATCGCGGACGAGATGGTGAGCAGTGCCGCAGTGATCAGAATAAATACGGCGTAGGCGGAGAAGAAATCTGCCAGGCTGATCTTCAGGCTGTACACCGCGATGCCGATGGATGTGATGAGCATGAAGCCGAGCGACGTGATGATGACCGACTTGATAATGTTCGACAGCAAGATGGTGCGCATATTGACCGGCGAGACGCTGATCCGCTTTTCGATTCCGAGCGAGCGGTTCATCACCTGGTCAAAGCCGAAAGCGAAGAACACGACGGAGAACGTGATCAGGATGATGAAGGACGGCGTATAGAACTGGACGTAGCTCAGGTCTCCGCCATACGTTTCCCCTCCGAACAGCTGCCCCATGAAGAGGTAGGTGGCCGGCGGGACGATCACTGTGAAGACGAGGTAGAAAATCTCCCGGAAGAACATGATGAGGTCATATTTCAGCTGGGTTGCAAGCATCGTCATCGTACTGCCTCCTTTTCACCGATCCGGTCCAGATAAAAATCATTGATGGAGGTATGCCCTGTTTTCGCCAGCAGGTTGGCCGGCGTATCAAACACGTTGGACTGCCCTTCGTGAATGAGCATCACCTTATCGCAATACCGTTCGACTTCGTCCATGTAGTGGGTGGAAAGCAAAATCGTCCCGTTGTGTTCCTTGTTGTGCCGGATGATGTTCTTCCAGAGCACATCCCTCATGTATGGATCCAGGCCGGTTGTCGGCTCATCCAGGATCACGAGTTTCGGGGAGCTCATGAACGCGATGGCAAGCGCCACGCGCTGCTTCCATCCGCCCGACAGCTTATCAAACGGTGTCTTCAGATGCTCCTGAAGCTCGAAATCCCGGATCGTCGCCTTGACGTCGGCTGATTTGCCGTAGTACGACCGGAACAATTCCAGCAGTTCCTTTACTCTCAGGTTTTTATAGAAGTTCGTCGGCTGGAGGACGATGGACAGGTCCTTTTTAAGTTCACGGACGCCCTTTGCCCCGAGTGATCCGACATCCTTACCGAACAGGTTGACCGTACCTTCATCGAAGTCCCGGATCATCATGAGGGTCTCGAGGAAAGTTGATTTCCCCGCTCCGTTTTTTCCGATGACCGCAATCACTTCACCCTGCTCCGCAGTGAAATCCAATCCTTTCAGCACCTGCTTGTTCCCGTATGCCTTTTTCAGGCCTTTGACGATGATGTTCGGCATGTGTTTCGCTCCTTTTCAAGTGAGTATTCGACGAGGAATTCATTTAGCGGAATCTCCGGATCCGGCAGCAATTCCTCGATATACGCGTTGTCTTTGAGCTCGTTGGCGAAGAACTTCAGCAACAGCGGGACGGATACGTCGAAGAACATCGGCTTTTCCACGACAAAGTCCCCTTCGTTGCGGAAGTACTTGAGGAAAAATCGTTTCGGCAGCGCTTTTTCCTCAAAGTATCGGTTCACCCGTGCATACAGCTCTTCCGGGTCGGCCGCTCCGTTCATCAGCTCCCGCAGCTCCTCCGTCTGCAGCTGCCACTTTCTCCGCGACAGGACGACATTGCCCATCGTCACCCGCGGCGCTTCCCGGTACGGTTTCAGAAGAGCCGTAATATCGAAGTTCATCCTGCCCGACTGGAACAGATGCAGCATGACGGACAGGATCCCCGGCAGAAAAATCGGCACGAGCGAGGATTTGTAGACGATCCGGCAAATCTTTCCGTCGCTGTCCAGGAACTCGATTTTTCGTGTGTTCGGGTTATACCGGACGGTGATGTCGCTGACCGGCTGGCCGCCGTCTTTGGAGAACTGCCGGTATCCGACTTCAAGCTTGGCCGTCTTCAGGTCTTTTCGGACATGGATGCCCCCGTTGAACCCGAAAAGCTCATCGATTTCATAGTAGTTCCGGTTGCGGAAAACCCGATTGATGTAGTCCGCATATTCACGGTTTTCCGCGGCTTCTCCGAAAAAGTCCTTGAAGCGTGAGATGAATTTTTCATGTCCGTCATACACGTCGTTGAGTACGACGGTATCCTTGTCTGCGTATTGGAGGAACAGTGAGCAGGAAATGTCGATATCGCGTCTGATGGCTGCCGGAATCCGCTCACTGTACGAACGGATCAGTTCTCCGGCGTCCACATCTCCGCCGCCGCTTTCTTCGATCAGCCGGCTGAACTCATCCAGGAACCCGTCCCGCAGATCATCGAGAATCCCGATTTCCTCGGCCGCTGCCTCCCTGTACCGGTACCTCTGGTTTTGGTAGTACGGATAGAAATGATGGATGTTCTTGAAAAACACCTGATTCAGCAGCCGGCTGTCCGTCAGTTTCTGCGGCGCGTCCCCATACTCTTCATGGAACAGGCGGCCGATTTCATACTGCACACGGACGTTGACATCGAACAGCAGGAGAAAGTCCCCGATCACTTTCATAAAGTCTTCCTCTACGATGGAGGAGACGAGATCCTGCCGGGTCTTTCCGAAAATGACGTCTTCATAGATCAGTTCCTTGCCGGACTGAGGATGCGCCTGCCTGATGAGTTCCCCGATCCGCTTCCAGTGGGCAATCCGGTCAAAGGCGCCTTTCTTTTCGAATGCCCTCAGCTCGGCATCCAATTCATCCAGTTGTCCAATCACGCCTTCCCCGATGCCGTAAGTGTCGAACAGGCGGCGGACAGACTGCAGGATGCCCCGGTTATTCGGGATATCGACCTGCTGCCTAAGCAGCTTCAGCTGGATCAGCTTGGCGAACAGGGCTTCCTCTTCCCCCCGGTACTCCGGAATCTGTCCGGCCTGTTCCGCGAAATCCCCGTATGTGAGAGTCTGCTTTTTCTGTTCCATCAGGTAGCCGATCAGGCCGGGATGGAGCGGATATTCCACGAATTTGTCGCTGGTCTCAAATACCTTTTGGGATTGGTTGACGCTATGCTGGCTGACATAGTAGACCTTGCCGTCCCGGACACCGAAGTTCTCCACCTTTACTGGAATCTTCCTGAGTGCGGCCTCATCTGTCCGAAGGAACTCATGGACGATTTTAAGGATGATGGAGTGGTTCATCTCGCAGAAGCTCGTGTTTTCAAAGGTTTCCTTTCCCTCACCGGCGAGTCCGGTCTTGGTCAGGTAGGAAAACGGACTCGTCTTCATGGAGCCCCGGACAAGCAGCTTGAGCAGGAAGAAATCGAGTTTTCTCAGTTTCTTGTTGTGGCCGGCATGATCTGTGTCCAGATATTTCTCCAGCTTTTCGTAGATCGTGTCATTAAAGAAGGCGATGGATTTCGCCAGATCTTCGTGGGCGGCATGCTCCTGCAGCGCTCCGCGGTTAGCTTCGGCAGCAGAGTGATACGCATTTTTGAACGCATCAACCGCTGTCTGATGGTGATTTTCACTTTCCAGATAGTCATGGATAACCTTCAGGGCCGCTTCCGGATGATTTTTCCCGAGGGCATTGGACAGCCGTTCGAGCCTTCGGTTGAACAGATCCCGCTTGAGGTTGAGCAGATCCGGATTTTTGGTTTCCGCGAACAGCTCTTCCAGCCTGATGACCGCCCGTTCCGAGGCCTCTTCTGCGTCCTGCCGGGTCTCTTCCACTGCATCATGCAGGGCGGGCAGCGGAGCGGATTGCTCCTGCATCTGTTCATACCAGGTTTTCGGGATGTCACTGCCCCTAAATAGCACAATCGGATTTTTCAGTACCTCGAAGTTCAAACCCCTATCTCCTCTCTCCACGTACGGGCGTTTTTTGTTTCGGTGTATCGGTATGCCATGTAGATGAACTGCTGTTTTTTCAGCGCGCTTACCTTCAGGAAGGGCAGGGAAAGATACAGAACATTGACGATGAACCGGTAGGCGGTGGCATCCATGTCTGCCAAAAACCCGGTCTGTCTGAAGTAACGGACAAACTGCTGATGAAAGTCATTTTGGAAGCCGGTATCCAGATCAGCCACCGACTTTCTGATGGTGTCCAGGTAACTTTCATCGAGATTCCGGTGGATCTCGGCCTTGTACGAGTCTGATATCTTTCCCCACACTTCCTTCCAGCGTTCAATGTGGGGATCGCCTTGCGCGTCAAGTGCGCCGATATCATGTTCGTGTGTCCGGAACCGCTTTTCAAAATCAGCTTCGGTATAAGGCAGGTTTTGCTTTTCCGACAGTTCCAGGAACCCCTGGACGTGAGAGATAAACGAAAAGTACCCTTTGTTTCTCCCCTCATCCCGATAAGTTTCCGATACGTGATGGAACAGCAGCGGCATGAGTGCCGGCATCGCTTCACCATCTTCGTGCAGCCGGAAAAACACTTCCTCCAGCACCGGCTGAAGTTCAAATCGCATCTGATGGATGATCCGGGTCAAAGCCGGGTTGTGGTAATCGAAGCGGTTCGCTTCCACCCTCACCGACCCGTGATCGGCCATCATTTCCGGAACGTCCTTCTTTTCCAGCACGGCAATCCGGTTCACCATCTTCCGGTATTGTTCCCGGACCTGCAGTTCATCATCAGGATTCAGCTGAATCGCCTCTGCTGCCTGCCTCACCCGGGAGGCAAACTGTTCGATGGCAACAGCTTCTGCCGAACCGTCGAAGGTCACCGCAAGATGCGGTCCGGATTCCCAGGATCGCGAGATGTAGTAAGGAACCCCGACATCCCGCGCCCTGAAAATGACAGTCCGGACAAATGCGGTATCCGTCGCCTTGCTGAAGTTGAAGATTTTCACGTCTTTCATGATATCCGCATCCTTCTTCATGATTTTGCCGGGGCCTGTTGCAGGCAGCCCTCAGCTATTCGTTCTGTTTTCCGCAGCTTTAGCAAGAACCGCAGCAGGAAGTGGAACCGCATGTCGACGTAGCGCTACAGGAAGTCGAGCCTGAACTTGCTGTTGTTTCAGGAATTGCGCTCACTTCGTCGAGGTCGAGGAAATCAACATCTACTTCAAATTCCTTTTTCGTTTGCTCTTCCGGTTTGTTGTTCATCTGAATCTCTCCTTTTTAGTTGGGTTTAATGGTTATGGGTTCGGTTTCAGCAGGATCCGCAGCAGGAAGTCGATCCGCAAGTCGATGTGGCTGAGCAGGATGTCGAGCCCGAGCTTGCCGTCGTTTCCGGAATTGCGCTTACTTCGTCCAGATCGAGGAAGTCCACATCTACTTCGAATTCTTTCTTTGCCTGTTCGTTTGTTTGGTTGTTCACTGGTTTGTTCATTGGTATCTCCCCTTTTGTTTGATGGTTGGTACAGCAGGTCTTTCCGACTTCTGTTGCTTGAAAAGCGTTCTGTTTCCCCCTTTCAATGAATGCAGGAAGTCCGATCAATCTCCCGCTTCCGCAATCCATTGAATGCTGAGCAGCGGCAGATCCGGATGATCCGGCCCGGCGGCGTCCAGATAGTCGGTCAGGTTCCCGTGAAGAGAAAGCACGGCGCTTAGCCCGTGTGCAAGATCCACACTCTTCCCCCGGAGCCTGACAGTCTCTTCTTCCGGGTGACTCCCGTTTTGGAAGTAACCGACGGCCAATGGCGCTTTCAGGCCGGACGGGCCCAGCTGATGCCTGATTCGGCGGACATCGATCCGGTCCGTCAGACGGAATGCATCCTGCCGGAAATCCGGAATGTAGACGCCCGGACCGGGCAGGCCTTCCACCACACTCTCCCGGAACAGGATGACACCGGGCGTGAGCTCACAGAACTCCCCCTCTTTCCGGCGGAACGCTTCGTACAGAATTTGTGCCAGCGTATTCACATGAAGCATCGGTTCTTCTGAATCCTGTGTAGCGGGCGCTTGATCACTCCGGAAAATCCGAAAAGGAATCAGCCACGTTTCATCCAGTTCCGGATGATGTCCGGCTGCCTTGTTCATCTGTTGTCACCTCCTTTCGGTGTAGCCCAATCGTACGGCGGTTTAAAAGTAAAGCTCAATAAGTAAAACAGGCACAAAAAAACAGCCGGTTAACCGGCTGAAAGCATGACGACTTTACTAAAATTCCTGGGTTGAATTGCGTCATGAATGTGTCGATAATTAACTGAATTTTACTTCTTCTCTTTAACGTTTCCTCTTGGTTACGATGAGGTTACAAAAAACAGGGAGGAATGTACGATGAAAAAAGCAAAAGATCTGGTTTTGGTTGCCGCAATGGTCCTGGTAATGGTTCTTCCTGGGATATCATCTATAGAAGTTGGTGACGGCAACAACGAAATTAGTCCCCTCGACAAAGGTGACCGCGGCGAACAGATTCTCTGATTCTGAGCCTTTGGGGGCGATATGGCTCAAATTTACCTTTTCCGACATAGCCGATTTTCATATAATAGGAGATAGGTAACCCATGAAGCTAAGCATTTCCGATCAATTCCTTCCATTGTGGAGGAATTTTTTTTTGTTCATCGAAACTGATACTTTAGTTCCTGATTCCATTTTTGGGAAGATATTATTAAGATGGCTTTGCAAAGAGGGGGGCAGAAAAATGGAAGTGGGAGAACGGTTAAGGCAAATCCGCATACATAAAGGATTTACACAGTCGGAATTGGTGGAAGGAATCTGTTCGGTCACTTACATCAGCCGGATCGAAGGCGGAAAAGTTAAGCCATCCGGGCGTTTTATCAGGGAAGTGGCCGACAAACTGGGCGTATTGCCTTCATTGATACTTGAATCGGACAATGAGCAGGCTGAACTGGAAGTCGGCAAGATCTATGACTCTTATAAACAGGGAACACCGCTTGATGATTCGACACAATCTTTCCTCGGGATGACCGCCCTTGAAAATCACTCGCCCAAAACTTTTTTCCAGATCTACACTATGTTGATTGAACATGCCTCTTCTCAGGAAAACCCGGCCATCCAGGCAGAAGAATATGTCCGGCGCTCTGAAAACCTTCTGCCTTCAGAACCTGAACCCCACGACCGTGACGTTGCACTCGACTACTACAGAGCACTGTCCCGTTTCTATTATTCCAAACAGCAATTTGAAAAAGCCTACCGTTACGAGAAAATCATCGAGAAGCATCTGGACGAAAACTGTCCCGGCATCGACCGCGCGAGAAATTACTTCAACCTCGCACTTACCCGCACACAGCTCGACGATGACGCAGATCTGGAACTCGCGTTTCATTACGGCAACCAGGCACTCGACATCTTCCGCCAGACGGATCATCAAAAAGGCGTGGCGGATTGCCTGACCACACTATCGATCATCGCCCACAGGATGGGGGAATTTGAAAACGCCCTTGAATACCTGGATGAATTGGATGACGAGGCGCTCGGCTACTTGTCTGTCTCCGACGACGAAACAGACGGTCATGCCAAACTCACCAAACGGGCTGTCATTGACTATAACTACGGCAGAATCTATCAGAAGATGGGAGATGCCGAGCAAGCCCTTGTCTATTTTGAAAAAAGCCTCGAACTGGATACACTCGCCCAAAACGAAAAATTCACCACTCCGGTTCTGACAAGACTCGCAGAACTCTACGCCGAACAGAAAAACTGGGAACGGACGGAGTATTACCTGAACCATGCTTTCGACGTTGCTGAACAGTACGACCTGCCGGGATCAAAAGTCCTGCTTCTGCATAAACAGGCACATCTGCACAAAGTGAAGGGTGACGAACCCGCATACGAGAAAGAAATGCAGAAAGCCATCCAGCTGGCATCCGACTGGAGTTTCACCGTTGACGTAAAAGAAATCAGCACAGAGCTGGCCGATCATTATTATGAAGTCAGGGCATACAAGATGGCCGCCAAGTATTACCGGCTTGCACTTGAAAGAGACTGATCCGTCCCAATCCTGGTCACGGGTCTTTTTGTTTGCACCCAAAAGCGCCAAGCCCCCGGGGGACTTGGCGCTTTTGGCCGTACAAGGTTATAGGAAGTTCTCCGCTGCAATCTCGACGATCAGCAGGAGCGTGACCAGGCGAAGGATCGGCTTAACAAAACGTGGATTGATCCTCTCCGCGATATGCACGCCGACCCGCGCGCCGGTCAGCGAGCCGAGCATGAGCGCAATGGCAACCGGCCAGATGATGTTGCCCGATGTGATATAGCCGATCGCCGCTCCGAACGCACTGGAGAACGTGGCGACACGGACAAATCCGATTGCCCGGATATAGGAAATGTTCAGGTGGCCGAACAGCTGCAGGAGAATCGTCGCCTGGCCGGGACCGAACAGGCCGTCATAAATGCCTACCCCGAACAGGCTCGGAACAGCGGTCCTGCTTGGCTTGAGCTTGGCATCCCCGCTGAAGTCCCCTTTCGAGAGGAAAGAGAAAATAAACGCCACGACCAGCAGCACCGATGCGACTGCCAGCATCGTCGCTTCGCTCAGCCCGTTTGCGATAAAACCGCCTGCTAACCCGCCCGAAAGCGATACCGGCATGATCCAGTACAGTTCCCTAAAAGATATTTTCTTCTTCAGGAGGACCGTCAGGAATGTCGAAAGCGAGCTGACAGTGTTGGAAATCTTGCTCGCCCCGACCGCGGCGTGGACCGGTATGCCGAGCAGGAGCATCGCAGGCAACGTGATCAGCCCGCCGCCTCCGGCAAGCGTCCCGATCGTCACCGCCACGAGCCCGATAAAAAACAGCCCGATGTATTCCATCACCGCACCTCCCTCTTTAGTTGGTAATATAAGTATACGACTAAATCATCGATAAGAAAATTAGATTGTTATTATTCATTAATATAAGTAACTCTTATCAAACGATTTGAGTCCGGCACCTTTTGGCATCCGTCTAATCATTGAAAAGGAGGTGAGCGCTTGGACATCATGGCACACAGTCAGGCTGAAACCGGCGCGGGGCACCGTGAACTGTTCAACAGCCTCGTCCGTCAGCATGCGGACGAGCTGAAACGGATTGCTTACATCTATGTCCACGACCGTGCAGAGTGCGAGGACATTGTCCAGGAAGTGTTTATCAGCTGCTACAAGAACCTGGGGAACTTCCGGCAGGAATCCGAATATAAAACCTGGCTGATCCGGATCACCATCAACAAGTGCAAAGACCATCATCGGAAATGGAGTTTCCGCAACCTGGTCTACAAGCCGGTCATCGGCCTGTTCAGAACCGGCCCTTCCGCCGAAGAAAAGCTGATGGGCCGGCATCACTCCCAGGAAATGATTGACCGGATCTCCGCGCTCCCCGCGAAATACAAGGAGATCCTAATCCTGTACTACTATCAGGAGATGGGCGTATCAGAGATCGCCGAGGTTCTGGAACTGAACGTCAGCACCGTCAAAACCCGGCTGCAGCGGGGCCGGGAGTCCCTGAAGCATTCACTGGAAAGGAGCGAGACGAATGGATCCGTTTGACCGCAGCGTTTCTTCGGAGCTGAAGAAGTCTGTGAACAGTGACATTCGGTTCACGGCACGTGAAGAAGAAAGGCTTTACCATTCCATCAATACGGAGAGAAAGCAGAAAGCCCGCCCGATCTATTGGGTGGTCGCAGCGGCTGCTACCGCACTGTTCCTCCTTCTCGGGGCTTCATTCCTGATGCCGGAACTGACTGAAGAGCCCTCGGCATCCCCCGAAACAGCCGCTCCGGACCCGGCCTCTCCGCCCACAGAGGTCAGTCCCGGGAAATCCACCGCCGTTCTGGCAGATGACGGGCTTTGGGAAGAACTTAAGAACGTTGAGCTGACTTCCCGTGAGATCAGCCGAAGCGAACGGGCGACCAGCTATGAATTCACCATTGTGAACCGTTCTTCTATCCGTCTGGTCGCCCTCCGGCTGTACGCGAGCTACGACCGGAACGATAACAATCAGATTCAGGGCAATCCATTCCGTGCTTCCCTGTTCTCCGACCGGGAACTGGCACCGGGAGAAACGTACTCTTTCACAACGAGCCTGCCATCTGCTGTTTTCCGCGAGGACAAGGTGAACCTGGCCGGCCTCACCCTCGACCTGGAAGGATACGCCGGGGTAATGAAGCCGGAGCGCTATTTCTCCATTGGCCGATCCGAAAGTGTTGCGGAATAAGTCCGCTCATGCAAAAGCACCCGTGACCTGAAAGGTCCCGGGTGCTTTGCTGATTATGAAAGAATGATCTCCCGCTCCCGTGCGGCAAGGCGCGCAATCTCTTCATTGGTACGCGTGAGCCGGTCGCGGAGTTCACGCAGCACTCGCTCAACATCAACGAGGACACGGTCCAGCTCGCCTTTCGCTTCCGTGATACGCGAGTGGACCATCCAGTCCGTGAACATGTTATCGAAGAAGAAGTCCGTAAAGTTCAGGAAATCTCCCTTGTTGACCGTCAGGCGGTGCTGGTCGAATTCCTCAACATCCGCAAGCTCTGACTGGAAACGGCGCAGCGCACGCTGTGCGCGGTGGATTTTGTCATCGGAGCTGTTGATGCTGGAGTACTTCATCGCCGTGACGATCATGCCGCCGCCAAGGAATGTATCCCACATCGACATTCCTTCCGCATTGCCGAGCTGGCTCATTGCGGACTGCAGCACCCGGCCTGCATCCTGGCCGGCATGGATCGCTTCCTCGATCTCCCGGCGGAGCGACTGGAGCATCGCCCGTTCATCGGCCACCTGCTGGAGCTTCTTGACTGCGGCCTCATCGTTGTTGCGCATCCACAGTTCCTTTTCCTGCAGAAACGCTTCCCAGTCGTCATCGAGGAACTCATAATCAGGACGGTTGAGCTCAGCTTTCAGCGCGGACGTTTCTTCTTCCAGGTCCATGAGCACTTTCTCGGCTTCATTGAACTTCAGCTCGGCTTCGGCTGCCTCGTTCAGTTCCTTTTCCATGATTTCATCCATCTTGCCGGTCAGCTGGCGGAACTTGTTGGCAAACGAAAACTGGCCCAGCCGAAGGACGTCCTGCTGCTCTTTCGTGAGGCGCGACTTTAGCCGGTCATGGTTACGCCTGGCCTCTGCGCGCTCTGTCTCTTTTGCTTCATACCGCTTTTTCATCCGGTCCCGCTCCGTCATACGCATCCGGAGCTCGGTCTGCCGGTCGTAGATTTCTTCCCTCATCAATCCAAGCACCCCCTGATTTACTTACGATTTTATCACTCTCAGGTTTCATTTCCCATTTCTTGACGGGCATCAACGTCTTCCGGACAAAATGGCAGTACGCTGTTGTAAAGAGGTGGTGAAGATGGCCCGGATAACTCGGGTTCTGATTCTATTGCTGCTCATCTCGGGGTGCAGCAGGGAAACAGGACCGGCACTGCTCCCCGATCCCGTTCCCGATCAGGAAATGGCGTCCTCCCGATCCGGTGCTTTTTTGGAGATCTTGGACGTGCGGACTGATGATGGGCATTACAAAATCATCTATGAACTGACGAATCAGAGCGCAGAGCATTTTGGTTACGGCAGGTATGCGGCACTCGAAAAAAAGACGGCTAAAGGTTGGCACGGTCTCATCTATTCCGATGCCGTGTTTTACCGGGATCCGGAATTCAGGGATTTCGGCAAGATGCTGAATCCGGGCGGGTCGGACAGGATGGTACTGGATACCGTAGACATCGGCACAGCCCTTAACCCGGGAATGTACCGTCTTGTGAAAACTGTCAATAGCAAGGACGGGCAGGAAATTTCAGTCGCAGCAGAGTTCGAAGTGAAATAAAAGCCGCGCGGCGGGAGTTATCCGCTGCACGGCTTTTCATCACGAATGCTTGATCTGCTGGCGTTCCTGCCGGTTCGCACGGCGGGCCGGGGCCTTGTCGAACAGGGCTTTTTCCGCCTTTGTCTCCGGGTACACCGGGGCAACAGGCGTCGGCTTGTTTTCTTCATCCATCGCGACCATCGTGACGAACGATTCGGTCGTCAGCTTGCGGGCACCCGTGACGATGTCGACCGAGTGGACCTGCACAAACACTTCCATTGACGTCCGACCGGTGGAACACACGACGGCTTCAATCTCCAGTACATCGCCGACCCTTGCAGGCGAGACGAAATCGACCGAGTCGATCGATGCCGTGACGACCGCCGCGCCGGCATGCTTCATCGACGCGATCGCGCTCATTTCGTCCAGATAGGCCAGCACCTGGCCCCCAAAAATGGTTCCGTGATGGTTCGTGTCCGGCGGCATGACGAGTTTCGTCGTTTTCGTCCGCGAACGGCTCATGGGAATCGCTTCTGCCATAGGGCAACACCTCTTCTGCCCGGATATTCGTCCGGGTTGGTACGCAACAGTATACCCGAATCGGGCGCGGGATGCACCGTACAAGGGTGCGGGAGCCTCGTTGCAACTTCCGGTACCTTGTTGCAACTTCCCACCCCTTATTGCGACTCCACCATTAGCAAGGAAAAGAAAAAATCCCCGGCGCGCCGGGGATTTCAGCATTAAACGGTCTTTAATTCCTTGCCTTCCTTTGCCATGATCTCCGCGTCGTACAGGTGGCAGGCGACAGAGTGGCCTGGCTCGACTTCGCGAAATTCCGGATCGATCACCGCGCAGCTGTCCATCGCGAACGGGCAGCGGGTGCGGAACCGGCAGCCGGACGGAATGTCGGTCGGACTCGGCACGTCACCCGTCAGGACAATCTGCTCGCGGGTGCGTTCTTTTTCCGGGTCCGGCAGCGGAATCGCCGACAACAGTGCCTGGGTATACGGATGTAGCGGCTTTTCATACAGCTCATCGCTCCCCGCGAGCTCCACGATCTTGCCGAGATACATGACGGCGATGCGGTCGCTGATGTACTTGACCATCGAAAGGTCGTGAGCGATGAACAGGTACGTGAGTCCTCGCTCCTCCTGCAGCTCCTTAAGCAGGTTGACAATCTGGGCCTGGATCGATACGTCGAGTGCCGCGATCGGCTCATCGGCAACGATGAACTTCGGCTCAACGGCAAGCGCCCGTGCGATGCCGATCCGCTGGCGCTGACCGCCGGAGAACTCGTGCGGGTAACGCCCCGCATGGTTCTTGTTCAGGCCGACAAGCTGAAGGAGTTCATGGACACGTTTTTCCCTTTCTTTCGGGGACATGTCCGGATTGTGGATGACGAGCCCTTCCGAGATGATTTCGGAGACGGTCATCCGCGGGTTCAGGGACGAGTAGGGATCCTGGAAGATCATCTGCACATCGCGGTTGATCCGTTTTTTCGTCTTCCGGTCGAGGCGGCCCTTGATTTTAAGCCCGTCAAACTCAAGCTCTCCGTCCGTCGGCTCATAGATCCTGGTGAGTGTACGGCCAACCGTCGATTTGCCGCATCCGGATTCGCCGACAAGGCCAAGCGTCTCGCCCTCTTTGATCGAGAAGCTGATGCCGTCGACCGCCTTCAGCACGGTTTTTCGGTCAAGGCGGAAATGCTTTTTCAAGTTGTTTACAACGAGCAGGTCTTTCTGCCCGGCATTTGCGTCGTGGTGTTCTTTAAGTTCTTGTGTCATACCGGCACTCCTCCCGCTGCATCGATGGCGGCCTGATCGGCGGCGATTTCCGACGTCTGGCGGCCCTTCCGGATCACTTCCGGTATATGGTCTTCCGGCGTACGCTCATCCTGAAGCCAGCAGCGGACGGCCTGCGTGCCGCTCACTGCCGTGTAGCCAGGGTTGTGGTCGTGGCACACCTTCATCGTGTATGGGCAGCGCGCGGCAAACGGGCAGCCCGTGCCAAGCGATGCCGGATCCGGCGGGGATCCCGGGATCGGGATGAGCGGTTCGGTACGGGGGGCGTCCAGGTTCGGCATCGACCGGAGCAGCCCGAGCGTGTACGGATGCTGCGGCCTGTAGAAGATTTCATCCAGCGTACCCTGTTCAACGACTTCCCCCGCATACATGACGGCGACCCGGTCGGCCATGTTGGCGACCACTCCGAGGTCATGTGTGATCAGGATGATCGCCGTGTCTGTCTTTTCCTGGAGGCCGCGCATCAGCCGCAGGATCTGTGCCTGGATCGTCACATCAAGCGCCGTCGTCGGCTCATCGGCGATCAGCACCTTCGGGTTGCAGGCAAGCGCGATTGCAATGACGACGCGCTGGCGCATCCCGCCGGAGAACTGATGCGGATAAGCGTCGAGCCGGGCTTCCGCGTTCGGAATGCCGACCAGCTCGAGCATCTCCTTCGCACGCTCACGGGCCTGCTTTTTCGTCAGCTTCATATGGCGGGAAAGCCCCTCCGTAATCTGCTTTCCTATTTTCATCGTCGGGTTCAGCGAGGTCATCGGGTCCTGGAAGACCATCGAGATGTCCGACCCGCGAACGTTTTGGATCTCTTTCTTCGAAAACTTGAGCAGATTTTTCCCTTCATAGAGGACCTCGCCCTCGGGGATGATCGTGTTCTGCTTGGGCAATAGCTGCATGATCGACTTCGCGGTCACCGACTTGCCGGAGCCGGACTCGCCGACGATGGCGAGCGTCTCCCCTTTTTTCAGAGAAAAGTTGACGCCCCTTACCGCCGGGACCTCGCCGTTGCGGGTCTTGAATGAAACATGCAGGTTGTTGACTTCAAGGATGTTTTTGTCCATTTTTTGACCCCTCACTTTCTCATTTTCGGATCGAGCGCGTCGCGCAGCCCATCAGCCAGCAGGTTGAAGCAGATCATGACAAGGCTGATGACGACCGCAGGAATAAGCAGTTTATACGGGAACGAACGGATCGCGTCGTAGCCGTCCTCGATCAGGACCCCGAGTGAGGCGAGCGGTGCCTGAAGGCCGAGGCCGATAAAGCTCAGGAACGCTTCGAAGAAGATCGCTGTCGGAATCGTGAACATGACGGTGACGATAATCGGCCCCATGACGTTCGGGAGCAGGTGCTTCCTCATCAGTCTTGAATCCGAGGCCCCGAGCGTCCGCGAGGCGAGGACGAATTCCTGTCCCTTCAGCTGGAGCATCTGCCCCCTGACGACCCTCGCCATCCCGACCCAGCCGGTGATGATCATTGCGAGGATGATCGACCGGATGCCCGGCTCAAGTATGAGGATAAACAGGATGATCACAATCAGGTTCGGGATCCCTGTCAGGATCTCGATGATCCGTTGCATGACGTTATCGATGCGGCCCCCGTAATAAGCGGAGATGCCGCCGTAGATGACCCCGATGACGAGGTCGAGGAACGCTGCGACAAGCGCGATGAACAAAGAGATCTGTGTTCCCTTCCAAACACGCGTCCACAGGTCCCGCCCGAACTCGTCGGTGCCGAACCAATAATTCGTCTCAACGCCGCGCTGGGCGTACTGGTCGACGCCATTTACATCTTTCCCGTCAAATCCGAGCCATTCGAGGCCCGCGACTTTCGGCGGAAGGTTCGAGTGCGGAATATGCTGTTCACGGTAAGTGAATTCGTTCATAGACGGGCCGATAAGTGCCATCGCCCCGAGGATGATCAGAAGAATCAGGGAAACGAGTGCGCCCTTGTTTTTGAACAGGCGCTCCATCGCCTCTTTCCAGAAAGTCGGTGCCGGCGCCGCGAGTTCCTCGCGCACCGTGGAATCCAGAGGTTGCGGGACGAACAGATCCGCGGACGGTTCCGCCGGACGGTCTGTGCTGCGGAGATTCTTGGAGTCTCCGTCATTCGGCTGGATGGTCGTCATGCCTTGCTTCCCCCTTTCAGGTCGATCCGAGGGTCAAGCAGGCCGTACAGCACATCCACGACAAAGACGACGAAGATGAAGAGCGCACTGTAAAGCAGCGTGATGCCCATGATGACGCTGTAGTCGAGCACGAGGATCGACAGTGTGAACTGCTCCCCGAGACCCGGGACCCCGAAGATCTTCTCGATGACGAGGGTCCCCGTCATGATTGAGACGGCGAGCGGACCGAGCATCGTGACGACAGGGATGAGGGCGTTCCGGATGACGTGCTTCCAGATTACACCTGATTCATTCAGCCCTTTTGCCCGTGCGGTCGTGACATAATCCTGCCCGAGCACCTCGAGCATTTCACTCCGGATAAACCGGGCGACTGTTGCGATAACCGTCACAGACAGGGCAAGCGACGGCAGGATGGTGCTCTGATAGTTCTCCCATAGTGCAACCGGCAGCCAGCCGAGTTTGACGCCGATATAGTACTGAAGAAGCGCCGCAAAGACGAACGATGGAATGGACATGCCGAGGACGGCAATCGTCACAGATGCATAGTCGAGCGCAGTGTTGTGGCGGAGCGCCGAAACAATTCCGAGTACCAGGCCGATGATCGTACCGAACACGAGGCCCTGAAGGCCGATCAGCGCGGAAGGCCCGATGCGGTCGCCGATCATGCTCATGACCGTGCGTCCCTGATACTGGAACGAGTACCCGAGATCACCCTGGACCAGGTTTCCGATATAGGTGAGGTACTGGATCGCCACCGGTTTATCGAGCCCGTATTTCGCATCGAGGATCGCCCGCTGCGACTCGGTCAGCTTTTCCGCGTTCGAGTAAGGCGTACCCGGAAGAAGCTGCATCAGCAGGAATGTCGCGGATACGATGATGAACAATGTGAGTGCTGCATAGGCAAAGCGTTGAAGCAGATAGCGTTTCATGATGTGGTCACCTCGCTTTATAAATCGGTGCAATTAAAGGAAAAAAAGCGGGGGCCGCACCAGTGGCTCCCCCGCTTGTCTGCTGCTATAAAAGGTTTACTTGACCGATGCCCACTTGAGCGAGAGGTCCGCGCCAGCCGGGTGGATGACGAGGTTCTCGATGCTCGGACGGGTCAGGTACGTATTGCCCCGCTGGTAAAGCGGTGCGACCGCGGCATCTTCTTCAAGGAGAACCTTCTCGATTTCGAGGAGGGTCTTGTAGCGGTTGCTGAGGTCCGTGTCCGTGCGTGCTTCGGCTACAAGCTCATCCAGCTTCGGATTAACATAGTCCATCCGGTTCGCCGAGCTGCCATCCACCCACATGTCGAGGTAAGTCATCGGGTCAGCGTAGTCAGGGCCCCATGTCGAGAGGGAGAGATCGTACTCGATCGCTTTCTCGATTTCAAGACGCTGTGCGAATGGAACTGCTTTCAGCTCAAGCTTGAATCCAGGCAGGTTATCTTCCAGCTGGGCCTGAAGATATTCGCCGACTTTCTTCATTTCATCCGTGTCCGCGATGTTCAGGGAAACCGTCAGGCTGTCGATGCCGGCTTCTTCAAGGCCTTTTGTCCAGAATTCCTGTGCTTCTTCCGGTGTGCCTTTGTTGATGTCGCCGTTCAGCTCACGATAGTCCTGGCCTTCAGGGGAGTTGTAGTACCCTTCAGGAACTACTCCGTAAAGCGGCGTGGAGCCGTCTTTGAGGATAACGTCTGTCAGGCCATCACGGTCGATCGCCATGTTGACTGCGCGGCGGATGTTCGCGTTGCTCAGTACTTCATGGTTGTGGTTAAAGCGCAGGAACACGATGCCTGACGCCTTTTCGTTCGTGAATCCTTCATTGTCCTGATACTGGTCGACAAGAGAAGACGTCAGCTTCACACGGTCGACTTTTTCTGTTTCATACAGGTTGGCACCGGACTGTGGATCCTTGATCACGACGAACTCGGCTTTATCGAGCTTGACGTTTTCGGCATCCCAATAATCTTCGTTCTTTTCAAGCGTCCAGCCCTGTTCCTGCTGCCATTCGGAGAATACGAACGGTCCGTTTGCAAGAACGTTTTCGGCTTCAAGTGCATATTGGTCTCCCTGCTCTTCCACGAATGCCTGGTTCTGAGGCAGGAATGTCGCGAATGCAAGAAGGGTTTCAAATAGCGGGTTTGGTGCCTCGAGTGTCACTTCAAGTGTCTTCTCATCGACGGCCTTGACGCCAAGTTCTTCCGCGTCCACTTCTTCATTCATGATCGCTTCGGCATTTTTTATGCCTGCCGTAACGAGCATGTAGTTGTAAGGACCGGCTTCACGCATAACGCGCTTCCATGCATATTCGAAGTCCTGGGCGGTCACCGGCTCGCCGTTGCTCCAGTTCTGCTCACGGAGCGTGAACGTGTGAACGGTTTCATCTTCATTTTTGTCATGCTTTTCCGCCATGGCCAGTTCCACTTCGTTGGACTCATTCTGGCGGTAGAGCCCTTCATTGATGTTGTTCAGGACGTTGAAGGCGATCGAGTCATGTGCCTTCGTGGAGTCCATCGTCGGAATGTCCGAGCCTTCGCTCAGCGTAATCACCTGTGCGGAGCTGCCGTCCCCTTCGGCGCTTCCGCCCTCCGAATCTCCGGACGCCTCATCACCGGAACCGCTGAAGTTGCAGCCCGCGAGAATAAGAGCCGCTGCGGCCGGAGCCATGAAGCGGGATACCCACTTTTTGTTCATGCTATTTTCCCCCTTGTCTCTATCGAAATGTAATCCTATTTTACGTATACTATCGATAGAAAGCAATATCTTTTTTCACAATTTAGAAATTTGGAATCGTTACCATTTACGCTCGTGAAAGGAAGTCTGCTTATGTATCGACGTTTTGTCCCGATTATTTTTGTCATTCCCCCGATGTTTGTCGGATGGTCGTGGATGACGCGCACTCCAGACCCTGTCCGGGCTGCCGACTTGCTATTTTGGGCAAGCATTCTGGTCCTCATCGCAGGTGGCGTCCTTTATATCGCCAGACATGAAGTAACAGAGACTTTTACAAAAAATTGGAGGAAATTCTTCCGTTCTCTTAGCAGGAAAGAAAGCTTTATCAGAGAATCCGAAGGCAGGAAGGAAGACCCGGAATTCAAAAAGGGACCTCTGCCTTATCGTGCTGTTCTGCTTTTCGGGCTCTATCTGTTTATAGTGAGCATCATTGCCTCGGTGCTGGCAATGGAATAGGACGAAGCTGGCCGGTGGCTATTTCCCGGGAAATATGTCGAATCAGGTCATGTAAAAAGACAAGGTCCCGCAGAAGCGGTTCCTTGTCTTTTGTTACTTCGGACGGTTTTCGAGGAAGTTACGGTAGGCGAAGCCTTTGACCTGGTCTTCCGAATAACGTTTCAGCAGTTCGTTGATGAGATTCTGCTGCATGGAGGCATCGGACAGGTTTTCCACTTTGTCGGCAATGCCGTCAAAGTCGGAGCCAAGGCCGATGAATTTCTCGCCGCCGAGGCCGCAGAAATGTTCGATGTGACGGATCAGGTCATCAATGGTCACTGAACCGCCTTCCTTTATGAATGCCGGGCAGTAGACAACATGGATCATGCCGCCCTTATCAAACAGCGCCTTCGCCTGGTCGTCGTAAAGGTTCCGGACATGATCACGGATTGCCCGGGCATTCGAGTGGCTCGCAATCGGGTAATCCGCAGTCTCGATCACGTCCCAGAACGCTTTCTCGCACAGGTGCGATACGTCGGTCAGGATCTGGTGTTCGTTGTTGAACCGGACGATTTCCCGGCCGAATGTCGTGAGGCCGGCTCCGCGGGGCTCGCCGGCACCAT
The DNA here is from genome assembly GCF_059758705.1 of Bhargavaea sp. GQ12. NCBI lineage: Bacteria > Bacillati > Bacillota > Bacilli > Caryophanales > Caryophanaceae > Bhargavaea > Bhargavaea sp. GQ12. Next base: position 27,884 of record NZ_JCAXEU010000009.1, on the reverse strand, counting down.
CTGCTGCCAGGTTCGCATTATTCCAGGTCAGTCCGACCGATCGGACACCAAGTTGGTGGAGGATAGACAGCTTCTTCAGGTCGTTGCCGATCGCATCCACACCTTCGAGCGTAAGTAGCGCGCCCGTCTCGCCTTCTTTTAATGAATCGATATCCGACCAGTCCCGGATCAGCTTCATTTCCGGGTTGTTCCCGAGGACATCGGTGTAGAACCAGTGAACCTGATCGAGGGCCGCCTGGAACTTTTCCTCGGCCTTCATACCCGGCCAGATAAAGATGGCGAAAGCCTGAAGCTTTATCTCGCCCTCGCGGAGGCGTTCGCGGTTGGTATCCAGTTCCGGTGCGTCGGCAAACCGGATCTTGCCGTCCGCTTCATACAGTTTCAATAATGCGTCGCAGTGCAGGTCAATGATTTGCAAGACTTCCCGCCCCTTCCTTTGCTGTTTCGATGAACCGCTCGAACAGGCGGAGTGATGTGCTGTCCCCTGCTGCGGCAAGTGCTTCCGGATGCCACTGGACGCCGACCGCGAACCGGTGCTCCGTACTCTCGACCGCCTCGATCACGCCGTCGGACGCAACGCCGGAGATTGCGAACGGCGCCTTCACATCACGCACCGCCTGGTGGTGATAAGAATTCACCCGGAACTTCTCTGCCTGCGCGGCCTCCCGCAGAATGCTGCCTTGCGCCGCCTCGACGAAATGGGACAGATGAACCCGGTTTGCGCGCTGGCTGTGCTGGAGCAATTCACGGTCGATCTGGGAATAGATATCCTGATACATGTCGCCACCCTCGGCGATGACCATGACCTGAAGGCCCCGGCAGATGGTGAGAAGTGGCATGTCGCGCTCGAGTGCCCCTTTAATGAGCGCAAGCTCCGATGCATCCCGGCCCGGCGAGATCTCTCCGAGCTTTGGATGCGGCTCCTCGCCGAATAGGGTCGGATCGATGTCGCCACCTCCGGAGACGACAAGGCCGTCGAGTGCTTCAAGGATCCGGTCCGCGTCGTTTTCCGTGTCGATCGGGATGAGCAGCGGGATGCCGCCGGCCCGCTGGACAGCAGTGATGTAGTCGTGGTTCAGGACGTGCTTATAGTCAAGTTCAACATGGGTCGTGATGCCGATAAGCGGTTTCATGGTGAATTTCCCCCTTATATTAACCTTCATTGATTCTAATGTTAGCCTCATGCATAAGTCCCGTGCTTGTTTTCCTTACTCCACGCCCGGCAGGATGGTGAGCGTCTTTGCATCGGCGTCCAGATATGCCTCGACGCCGAGCGGGACCGCGAAGTGCGGCTGGCAGTGACCGATCCGGAAACCGGATACGACCGGCTTACCGAACCCTTCAAAGAAGTCCTTGAACACCTCTTCATAGAAGAAGTCGCCCTTATGATTCTTAGGATATTTAAAGTCGCCGATGACGATGCCGGCCACACGATCAAGAACACCCGACTGCCTTAACTGCGTCAGCATGCTGTCCGTGCGATACGGCTCCTCGTCGGTATCTTCGATAAGGAGAAGCTTCCCGTCAAACGAAGGGGCGAACTTCGTGCCAATGCTTGAAGCAATCAGTGAGAGGTTGCCGCCGATCAATTGACCCCACGCGCTTCCGCCGGAATACGCGGTAAGCGGCGAGACAGATTCGTCATAGTGCAGCTCGAGCGGCTGGAACAGCTGCGCAAAGAGTTTGGCCGACAGCGGATCAAAGTCTTCCTTGGCGACGTCCGACTCGAGCATCGGCCCGTGGAACGTCACCAGGTCCGAATACATATGGATGGCCTGGTGGAGCGCAGTGATGTCGCTATACCCCCAGAAAATCTTCGGGTTTTCCCGGATCATCTGGTAGTCGACCTTCTCGAGATAACGGGCGGCGCCATAACCCCCTCTTGCACAGATGATGCCTTTGACTTCCGGGTCCCTGAACATCTCGTGCAGGTCGTCCAGGCGTTCCTGATCGGTTCCCCCGAGATACCGCTCCTTTTTCCCGACAGCCTTTCCGATCTTCCAGTTGAGGCCGAGCGACTCCAGGAAGGCGAGCGAGCGGGTCAGCTGTTCGGTTTTCGGCGGGCTGGACGGGGCGATGATGCCGACGGTGTCGCCCCGTTTCAGCCGCTCCGGACGGATGAGTTCCGTCATCGGTAGGTGGTCTGCAGCGCAAGCTCGATCATGACGAGCATCGCGCTGTACGCTTCCAGGATATCTTTCGCCTCGAACCGGACGACCGTCGATCCCGGTTCGATTTCGCAGCCCGGCATGAATGCCGCCCATTCGGCCTGGCCATAGTTCGTGAATTCGATGCGGAGCACCGGATTATCCGGAGGCGTCAGCGGCTTGACGTTGTTGCCGTTCGCAATGGCTTCCGCCGCCTTCTCCTTAAGCAGTTCATGCGACTTCTGTGGGGACAAGGACCGGACCGCGGAGCGTGTCAGCGACTTTTTCACCGCCGCCGTCACCACACCCGGGATCAGTTCCTCTGCTTCGCGGCAGGCTCCGTCGTCCCCTGCCACCATGATGACCGGCACACCGTGATAACCCGCGATGTACGCATTGAATCCGATTTCCCCGATTTCCTGATCATTGATCCACATGTTGCGGACCGCATGGATCATCGAGTGGCTCATGACCCCCGGCTGTCCCGCTCGTGAATGATAGCCCGTGAAGATGGCGCCGTCATACGTGCTGTCAAGGCCTTCCACCATTGAGTACAGCTTCACGCCACCGTTGATCAGCTCCGCTTCCGGATGCAGCTTCTCAGGCAGCAGGTTGTTCATCTTCGAATGGCTGTCGTTGACGAGCAAATGCTCTGCCCCGCCGGCCAGCGCCCCCTCGATGACCGCATTGGCGTCCCCCGTCATGAGGCTCCGCCCGATTTCGTAGTTATGCTGGGATGAATCGACGAACGTGTAATCCGGGATGCCCGTGATCCCTTCCATGTCGACCGAAAGATAAATATTCATCGGTTCGCCTTCTTTCTTTTCAGAACTATTTTCGTTTTCGAAATACAAGTCCACTTTAGCAGAACAAGGGGTGCCGGACAATGCGATTTCCTGCTGAACATGAAAAATACGGAAGCCGGAGTGGGCTTCCGCTTTACGATTACCATCTCAGGACCATCAGGTCTTCGTCATAATATCTTCCGCTGACTTCAGGGCACGGGGCTCGGTTCCATATCGTTGTCTGGTATGTATATTTATTAATTCTACTTTGATTCAATCCCATATTTGGCCTTCCACGCTTCACGCTGTTCCACCATTTCCACATCTCTGAGATTTTCGTAGCCGTACTCCACATGAAATTGGCCGTTGCATTCAAGAATGAAGGTGAGGCTTGTCCATGGCTCCTGCCCCAGCTCCTTAAAAGCATCTTGCAGGTCAAGGATCCGTTCCGCCAGTTCGAATTCACGGTCTTCGAATTCTTCTTCGTCCAAGTCGAAAAGTGTGGGGATTTGATGGCTCAGAACCGGCGCTCTTCCGTCTGCCGGATCGTAATAGAAGTATTCGGTAGAGAAGTCTTCCCAGCCTTCGACGTATAAGTATACTTTGTTCCATTCTTCCGGTATGAGGTCATTTATAACTTGAGCGGCCTCTTGGAAAATTTCCTTTTGGTCAAGCATAGATTATTTCACCCCGTCTTCTATAAGACGTCATCGATCGCGTTGGTGACGAGTTCCTCAAGACAACTGAATTCCTGAATCTGATCTCCACTGGGTTTATCCAGTTCGTAATACATATTGTCGGTCAGGTCAAAACAATACCAGGAGATACTGGAGTCAGCCAAGAAGATGTAGCTGCGGTTCCATTCTTGTTCCCACCAGATTCTGTTGGCAGCATAAACGCTGTTGTTCTGATCATCCTGATTGATGTTGTAGATTACCAAACCGTTGTACTGCAATCCGTTAGTGATCTTCATTAAATCAATGTAATCGTTGATAAAAGCTTGATTCCTCGTCTTTTCGGTAGCCCATTTTATAAACCTCATCGATCAATAAACCGGATGCTAACGGCTCGGGAAGCCGTCCGGAACTTGGATTCTTCGATTAACGATCTCCATCTGTTTTTTCATCCTAGTCCGTCTCTCCTGGAGAATTGACATTGATTCGATCCGTCTTATTCAATCCCATACCTGGCCTTCCACGCTTCGCGCTGCTCTCCGGGATCGACTTCGCTTAAATCCTCATAGCCAAAGTCCACCTTGAACTGGCCGTTTTGCTCCAGGATAAAGGTGAAACTTGTCCACGGCTCCTGACCGTCTTCCCTGAAACCCCGCTGAAGGGAAAGCCCTGTTTCGCCAAGCTCATACTCCTTTATCTCGAAGTCATCCGGGTCCATATCAAACCGCTCCGGGGTGTCGTGGCTGAGCACTGGACCTGTGCCCTCTGCAGGGTAATAAAAGAAATAGGCGGTTGATGAATCATTCCAATCTTCCACGTAAAGAAAAACCTTTTCCCATTGCTCAGGGATCAGGTCATTCAACTGATTGGCTAGTGCTTGATAGATCTCTTCCGTTTTCCGAGCCAAATGCTTCACTCCCTGCTACTCTCCGAAAATATGCTTTGCTTCCCAGCGATCCTGCTTTTCAATCGGATCAAGGTCAGACAAGTCCTCATAACCGTACTCCATCTTCATGTTTCCGCCGATTGTCAATGTCAACGTGAGGTTTGTCCAAGGTTCCTGACCCGCGAACTGCATCCATAGCGATTTTTGGTGATTGTAGAGGCTTTCTTTTAACTGATTAAAATGCTCATAGTCCACTTCGAACCTATCAGGGATATCCAGGCTGTAGACCGGTTCTCCGCCATGGGAGGGCGCACTGCTTTCAGGGTAATAGTAAAAATAGGCTGTGGAGTACCCTTCCACGATTTCTTGGTAAATTTCTTTCATTTCTCCTCCTTAGAGAAGCAGCATCATCGTTTATATTCAATCCCGTATTTTACTTTCCAAGCCTCTCGCTTCTCCCCCGGATCCAGTTCCTTTAAGTCCTCATATCCGTATTCGGCCTTGAACGTGCCATCATGATTTAAAATCAACGTGAAGTTCGTCCATGTTTCCATATCCTGTTCACTGAACATCTGTTGTAGAGCCAGAACCGTCCTTCTCAGCAGACGTTTCTGAAGAAGAAAATCATCCGGATCAACAGAAAAAAGGTCCGGAATATTTAAGTTTAGAATTGGCAGAGTGTTATCTGCCGAGTCGTAGTAGAAGTATATGGTAGTGTAGCCCGGCCAACTTTCAGCGTACAGCTTCGCAGTGGTCCATTCCTCAGGAATCATGGCGCTAATCTGGTGCGCAATCTCCTCATAGCACTTTTCAATCTGTTCTGCAGTCACTTATCCCTTATCCCCCCCAGTGAGATTGTTGGATTCCCAGCGTTTTCGTTTTTCAAGAGGATTAAGATCTGACAGGGCGCTGTAATCATAGTCGATCTTCATTTTTCCATCGCTTTGCAAAGAAAACGTCAGGTTCGTCCAGGGTTTCTCTTCCTGGTTTTTGAATTCGTTCCATAGCACTTTGATGTGGTCATATAATTGTTCATCTAATCGATCAAACGTTTCCTGGCTGACTTCGTATTCATCAGGGATATCCAGATTGTAGATGTACTCGTCGCTCCCTGCAGGAGTGTAGTAGAAATAGCACTTATAGTACCCATCCCAATACTCGGCGTACAGCTTCACCCAATCCCACTTTTCCGGAATCATCTCAAGCACTGTATTCGCAATGGCAGTATAACGGTTTTCCTTTTCTTTCGTGTCCATGGTACTCCCCCTCACTGGGCAGTATTTAATTGATTGAGTGCTTTTCTTTCCAAAGTCTCCTCTTCTCAACTGGTCCCAGCAGTGATAGATCCTGATAGTCATATTCAATTCGAAATTCACCAGTACTCTTGGGTATGAACGTCATGCCGGTCCACAGTTCTGCTTCTAGTCTCATCTGTTTTTCATATAACAGCATGATCGTATCTCTCAGCTCATCTTCCAGATGTTTAAACTCTGTGGAATCCACTTGGAATTGCTCAGTAATTTCATAATGTAAAAGGGCTTTATTATCGTTTTCAGGATAATAATAAAAATAAACCGTGTCGTAACCTGCCCATTTTTCCGCGTACAAATATACTGAACTCCACTTCTCGGGAATCATCCTTTGAATTCGATCAGCAATTTTCTGGTAGATAGTCTCCATAACCTCAATCCCCATTTCGATTGCTCCATACATCTATTCTACCGGGATACGGCTGAGGGAGCAGCGGGATTTCCTATTTTGGAAGAAAAGAGGAGGAAAGACCCGGACGCATTGGTTTGAAAGCACCAAAAAGCCGGAAGAGGGATGTCCACTTCCGGCTTCTGACGGGTTGTTGCCTGCTGGATTCGAATAATTACCACGCTTGCCTGAGTCTTTACCCTGTCTATACGAGCGGTTACCAATTGTATAAAACGCTTATTGTTTAGACCTGAAGAGCACTCTCTTCAAAACACCTATGGTCAAACCGACAAACAGGATTATCAAAACCAGGTAGCCGTTTGGCAGTTCTCCGTTATAAGCACTATAAACAGCTGCTGAAATCACGATCACCATCAGTAATAATATCCAGTCAAACTTGCCGAACTTCATTTCACCTCACGGCCTTTACATATGAGACTTTTATGCGTAATCACTCAGAACGTCGTTTTCACCGTAATGAACTTCAGCTCGGTCATGCCGTCGATGGCGTATTTGACGCCTTCACGGCCGTAGCCGCTCATCTTGACGCCGCCGTATGGCATGTTGTCGACGCGGAATGTTGGGATGTCGTTGATGATGACAGCGCCCGCTTCGATTTCATCTGCGGCTTTCATCGCGGATTCGATGTCTCGCGTGTAGATGCCGGCGTTCAGGCCATACTCGGAGTCGTTGACGAGATCGATTGCTTCGTCGAGGTCCGAGTATTTCATGATCGTGACGATCGGGGCGAACACTTCCTTGCAGACGACGTTCATATCCGGCGTAACGTCGGTCATGACGGTCGGAGCGATGCCGTTCTGGACACGCTCGCCGCCTGTTCGGACGGTCGCACCGGCCTTTTTCGCTTCCTCGATCCATTCCATGGCACGGTCCGCCTCGCCCGGATGGATCATCGAGCCGACATCGGTCGATTCATCTGCCGGATCGCCGATCTGGAGTTTCTCGGTCTCCGCGACGAACTGGTCGACGAATTCATCGTAGATGTCGTCATGCACATACACGCGCTGGAGCGAGATGCATACCTGTCCGGCAAAGCCGAATGCGCCGGTGACGGCACGCGGCATGATTTTCTCGAGCGGCACGTCCGGCTCGACAATCAGTGCAGAGTTTGAGCCAAGCTCGAGCGTCAGTTTTTTCAGGCCGACCTTCGACTTGATGTCGAGTCCTACAGGAACGCTACCGGTGAATGTCACTTTCTTCACGAGATCGTTCGTAATGAGCGGATCGCTCAGCTCGCTGCCGCTCCCCGTGACGATTTGGAGGGCGCCATCCGGCAGGCCCGCTTCCTTGAAGATCTCGGCCAGAGCCAGTGAAGAAAGCGGCGTCTGAGTGGCCGGTTTCAGGACAACCGCGTTGCCCACTGCGAATGCCGGTCCGAGCTTGTGTGCGACCAGGTTCGATGGGAAGTTGAACGGCGTGATTGCCGCGACGACGCCGAGCGCCTCCCGCTTTGTCCAGCCGATGCGGTCCGTCACACCCGGCGCCGCGTCCATCGGCACCGTCTCGCCGGATAGCGACTTGGCCGCTTCCGCCGAGAACTGGTATGTCGCGATCGTCCGGTCGATTTCGCCACGTGCCGTCTTGATCGGCTTGCCCGCTTCCTTCACGAGAAGCTGCGCCAGCTCCTCCTTCCGCGCCTCGATCAGATCGACGGCCCGGTAAAGCAGTTCGGCCCGCTCGTATGCCGGCCATTTCCTGAACTCGAGAAACGCCTCATGGGCACCTTCAATTGCCTGTTTCACATCTTCTTCATCCGCTTTTGCAACCGTTGCAATCGCTTCCTGGGAATACGGCGACTTCAATTCATACGTACGCGCCGCTTCCTTCCATTCCCCGTTGATCCACAGTTTCCATGTTTCCATTTCCCAACACCTCCCAAAACTATTCTATACCCGTTCCGCGGGGCATCCAAATAAGGTACTCTGAATAAAACGAATACGGGGGAATGAACGATGAACGAATTGGATGTTGTGCTCCGAACAGGGGAATTCATTTCAAAAGAGACGATCAAAGAGCATCTGGGCAATGCGGGTATCGGGAAAGGCGACAGAATCATCATCCACACGTCGCTGAAAAAGGTCGGCTGGATATCCGGCGGCGAGCAGGCCTTTGTAGAAGCGCTACTTGAAATCGTAACGGCAGACGGGACGGTCGTCATGCCTTCGCAGTCCTCGGACAACTCGGACCCGAGGCACTGGATGATGCCGCCGGTCCCGGAAGAATGGCACGAGCCGATCCGCCGCACGCTACCGGCTTACGACCCCCATCTGTCGCATCTGCGCGGGATGGGCAAGGTCCCCGAATGTCTCCACCGTCATCCGGAAACGGTCCGCAGCCCGCACCCGGCGCATTCGTTCATCGCCTGGGGCCGTGACGCGACAGAATGGATGCAGGATCATCCTTTGGAGGATTCCTTCGGGGAGGGTTCCCCCCTAGGCAAAATGCACGGCTCCGGTATGAAGATCCTGCTCATCGGGACCGGCTACGACTCCTGCACGGCACTGCATCTGTCGGAATACCGGGCTCCGGGCCTCGAGACATACCGGGACGGCGCGGCCATGCTGGTCGGCGGTGAGCGGAAATGGATTGAATACGACATGGCGGATCTGGAATCCGACGACTTCCCGCCGCTTGGAATGGCATTCGAGCGTGAACATCCGGAAGCCGTGACCCGCTGCAAAATTGGCCAGGCGGATACCCGGGTGATCGACATGGACACATTGGTCGACTTCGGGACGGAATGGATCACGAAATGGCGGGAAAAGAAAAAAGTAGCGCAGGCAGAGAAGGCCGAGTGATCGTTTTAGGGGGCTAATAGTAGGGTAAACTTAGGAGAAATCGAATGAAGTGGGGGATGGATATGGCGAAGAAGGAGCCGTTCATGGAAGAAACGTACGAAGACCGGAAACTCCGCGAAGAGCTGGGCCGGCAGACCAACGCTGGATTTGCCCGGGTGGAGAACATGGAGATGGAGGCCGGCGCAATTGACCTTCCGACCGATGAGACCGTGCTTGAACCCCTAACCGAAGAGGAAATCAAGCGCCGTGTCGGATCCGGCAATTACGAGGCGGCAAAGGATGACAAACAGACCGGTTCGATCAACAGCTGACAAATGGCCGCATCGCTGCGGCTTTTTTGTATGGGGCGGATGCTGGCTGTCGGGAAACGTTAACATACTGGAGTGAGACGTTAACATAAGCGCTCACTAAAACAGGGCTGACACAAGAGGCGGATCATTCCGCTCCGTGTGTCAGCCCTGTTTTTCCGAATTCATCCGCCGATGTAAGACATGCCGATTTTATTGCGATTACGCGCGGTCTGTTCGGTACGCTCGTCGGAGTAGCGGTCGGCCCGGTTTTCCCAGACGCTTGCTATGGCGCTCATGAGTTCTTCATCGCTTGCACCATCCCGGATCAGGCTGCGCAGGTCGAATCCGCCTTCTGCGAACAGGCAGGTGATCAGCTTGCCGTCGGATGACAGGCGTGCACGGGTGCACGTGGAGCAGAACGACTCCGACACCGAGGTGATAAACCCGAGTTCCGCTCCGTTGTCGCTGTGGCGGTAACGTTTGGCGACTTCCCCGTAGTAGTCCTGCCCGACCGGCTCTAGGTCATATTCACCCCTGAGCCTGTCGAAGATTTCTTTTTTCGTGACAACGTCCTTGAAGCTCCAGCCGTTGTCATTGCCGACGTCCATGAATTCAATGAATCGGAGCGTGATGCCCCGCTCTTTGAAATAGGCGGTCATCGGCAGGATCTCGGAATCGTTGACGCCTTTTTTCACGACCATATTCACCTTGATCTCGAAGCCGACGTCCTTGGCGTAGTCGATCTGCTTCAGGATACGCGCGGGGTCGACACCCCGGCCGTTCAGTTCACCGGAGATGACCGGGTCCAGGGCATCGAGGCTGATGTTCAAACGGCGCAGGCCCGCATCATAAAGCGGCTGGGCATGCGTTCCGAGCAGAAGCCCGTTCGTCGTAAGGCCGATGTCTTCGACCCCTTCAACCGACAGGATCCGCTCCACAAGATCCGGAAGTCCCCGTCGCATCAGCGGCTCGCCGCCGGTCAGTCGGATTTTCTTGACGCCGGCGTCCGCGAACAGGCGGGTGAGCCGGTGGATCTCCTCGAAGGTGAGAAGCTCCGACTTCGGGAGGAAGGCGTAGTCGTCCCCGAATACCTCTTTCGGCATGCAGTAGGAACATCTGAAGTTGCAACGGTCGGTGACGGAGATCCGCAGATCACGGATCGGCCGCCCGAACCGGTCGGTCAAAGGCTGTCGGGTCATGTTCGCTTCCTCCTTCTCATTGCTCGTTCGGCGTGTTCACATTACGGAAAACAGACAGGTCCGGATTCAGTTCACGCGCGTCGATCCACTCCGTCTCCACTGAGGCAAGAAATGGCATAACACCGTGTTCGCCTCGCGCAAGCGCTTCACCGATACGTTCCGCAAGCGTCCCATTCCAGACGCTGAACAGCGGGATCGGATGGTCTTTCGTGCGGACGGCGGTCACGTCCGCGTCCGGGTCGGACAGCGTGAGAAGTTTCCTGACTTCCATCGGGCCGATGCCGGGCATGTCGCACGGTATCACGGCGAACCCGTCCGCTGGCCGCAATTTCATTGCGGAACAGATGCCGGCAAGCGGACCAGCTCCGGCAATCTCCGGAAGATCCGTAATGACGTCCGCCCCGCCAAACCGCTCCACGTGTTCCTGCCGGGCGGAAACGATGACTTCACTGCAGCCACCTTCCAGGAGCGCTTCATGCGCCCGCTCCCAGAATAGCCGGCCTTCGTAATCGGCAAAGGCCTTCGGCGAGCCGTATCTCCTGGACTGTCCGCCCGCGAGGACAATTCCCGTCGTCATCAGCCGCCGCTTACCGGCGGGATAAATGCCGCGGTGTCGCCTTCAGCGAGGACATCCCCGTCCAGGGCATATTCCTCATTGACCGCGACGCGCGCACCGCCCCCGCGGATGCCCGGATATTTTACTTCGGCCCATTCCAGCAGTTCCCCTACAGTCCTGCCTGCGAGCTCGGCCTTTTCTTCCGGGACACCCGTCAGGTCCCGGATGCCCGCGAAATACAGAAGATTGATCATGTGTTCCGCACCTCCGGTTTTTTGTTCTGGTCGCCGATCCACTGCTCGCCCGTTTCCCAGATTTCCTTTTTCCAGATCGGCACGTCCTGCTTGATCCGCTCGATCGCGTATTCATTGGCTTCATAAGCGGCTTTCCGGTGTGGCGAGGAAACGGCGATGACGACGGCGACTTCACCCACGTCCAGCTCGCCGATCCGGTGGGCGATCGCAACGCGTGTCCCTTCCCACTTCTCCTCGATCTCCCTGCCGATCTGGGCCATCTTCTTTTCCGCCATCGGCACGTACGCCTCGTAACTCAGATAAAGCGTCCGGATGCCCTTTGTCCACTCGCGGACATGGCCGGTGAACGTGACGACCGCCCCCGCCTCGGGACGCAGGACATGGTCCGCATAGCGCTGCGGGTCGATCGGCTTGTCGGTGATTTCATAGATGGACATGGCCAGTCCCCCCTTTTAGCCAGCGGCCGAACCAGCCGCGGATGGCTTCTGTGTCTTCCCTTGCAATGATTTCCGGTGCGCCAGGTGCATCCGTGCCTGCCGTGACGGCGAGCCGGATGTCCGGAAGGTTTTTCAGCACTTTCCACTCCTCCGCTCTCCGCATGAGGACAATCTTCTCGAACGGTGCCTGTTTAAACCCCTCGACCAGGATGAGGTCCGGCCGAGCAGCGGCCGCCAAACGAATCAATGGAAGAGGACCGGCCTCCGCTTCTCTCAAATGAAACTGGATGACCCCGCCTCCCGATACGGCGGAAGCCGCCGCCCCGTCCCCGAAGAATTTCATGCTGTCGGTTTCCGGGTCAGGCAGAGCGGGCGGGCCTCCGTGGCCGTGGTGCTTGACCGTGGCCGTCCGGAGCCCTCGGGACGCGGCTTCCGCGATCAGCGTCCGGATCAGCGTCGTCTTGCCGCTGTTCTTGAACCCGGCGACCTGGAGCACCCTCACAGTTTCCATTGTGTGCTGCCTTCCTCGACGCCAAGCAGAAGGACGTCGACCTCATCTCCCTTTTTGAAGCCCCGCGTCCCGCCCGGCAGCACGATCATCGCGTTGCCGCGGGCGATCGAGGAGACCGCATTGGACTTGTTGAAGCCGGCGGGCGATGCCGTGTTGCCATCATAAACTGCCCGGACGAAACGGGTGAACGGGTTGGGCTTCGTAAAGTCTTCGCCCAGCACCGTTTTCGTGTGCGGCAAAAATAGCTTGTCCGCTCCCATCATCTTGAGGAGCGCCGGGCGCGTGAACAGCTCGAAGCCGGTAAAGCAGGACGACGGGTTGCCCGACAGGCCGAACAGCAGCTTGCCGCCGCCTGCGGCGACCGTTGTCACGCTGCCGGGACGCATCGCGACTTTGTTGAACAGGACTTCCGCTCCGATCCGCTCGTAGACGGCCGGCAGATAGTCGAAGTCGCCGACCGACACCCCGCCGGTCGTGATGATGGCATCTGTCTCGGAAAGCGCCCGTTCGACCGTCCCGATGACGGCGTCCAGATCGTCTGCCTGCGCGCCGTACGTCCGGCATTCGATGCCCATCCGGCGGAGCTGTGCAGCAATCATCGGGCCGTTGCTGTTTCGGATCTTGCCCGGTGCAAGCGGCTCTCCGACGCCGACCAGTTCGGTGCCGGTGGCGAGGATCCCGACGATCGGCCGCTTGGCAACCTTGACATGCGCGTAGCCGAACGTCGCGAGCACCGCGACCGTCCCTGCATGGATGTAGCTTCCGGCGGGGACAACTTCCTCGCCTTCCGCCAGGTCCTCACCCTTCAGTGAAACGTTCTCCAGCGGTTCGAACGGTTTCCGGATCGTGAAAGTGTCCCCGTCCTCCACCGTCTGCTCGAACATGACAATAACATCTGCCCCATCCGGAAGCGGCGCGCCGGTCATGATGCGTGCAGCCTGCCTTTCGCCAAGTGTTTGATTCGAGACACTTCCCGCCGGAATTTCATCGATGACGGTGAATTGGATCCGGTTGCTGCCGGAAGCGCCTTCGGTGTCTTCCGAATGGACGGCGAACCCGTCATACGGCGACCGGTTAAACGGCGGCACCGGATGGGAGGCGGTCACCGGCTCGGCGAGGATCCTGCCCGCGCTTTCCTCGAGCGGGACTGTCTCCGTCCCCGTCTGTTCGGCGTGTGCGAGCACCCGCTCCACCGCCTCCGCGACCGGTATCGGTTTCCGTATTTCCACCATCATGACCGCCTCCTGTTTGCATCTGCTATACTCGGATTATCCTGATTTTAACATAGCCCCTGAAAGGATGATTCCCGTGTCCGACCTGACTCACTTTAACGACCAGGGCCGCGCCCGCATGGTCGATGTCTCCGATAAGGACGAGACTGTCCGCACCGCCGTCGCCCGCTCATCCGTACTGGTGAATGAAACCATCCACCGCCAGATCAGTGAAGGGACGAACAAGAAAGGGGACGTATTTGCCGTCGCACAGGTCGCCGGCATCATGGCGGCCAAGAACACGCCACAGATCATCCCGATGTGCCACCCGCTCCCGCTGAAGGGCATCGATATTTCGTTTAAATGGAACGTCGATGAGGCAGCCGGCCACTACGAAGTGCTGCTGGAGGCAAGCGTCAAGACGAAAGGCCAGACCGGCGTTGAAATGGAAGCCCTCACCGCCGCATCCGCCGCCGCCCTCACCATCTACGACATGTGCAAGGCCGCCGGCAAAGAAATGATCATCGGCCCGACGATGCTGCTCGAGAAAACCGGCGGCAAGTCGGGGGATTATAAGAGAGACTAAGTGATTGATTGGATGAAAACCGCCTGATGGGGCGGTTTTTTTGATCCACAACCAACTGCGAACCTGGCAGTTTCCCCATACTCCAAGTCCGGACCGCTTACTCCAAACCAGCCGGCCTTACTCCATTTCCAGGCCCCTTACTCCAAATCGGCTGGCCTTACTCCATTTCGGGCCCTCTTACTCCAAATCGGCTGGCCTTACTCCATTTCCGATCCCCTTACTCCAAATCAGCTGGCCTTACTCCATTTCGGGCCCTCTTACTCCAAACCGGCTGGCCTTACTCCAACTTCAAGGTGCATTTCATGCACTCTGCCTATTTCCGCAGCTCCGCCACGATATGCCGGATTTCCGGGATGATGAGACGCTCCATGGCGAGGCGGACTGCGCCGCGCGAGCCGGGCAGGATAAAGACAACCTTGCCCTGCGCGGTGCCGGCGGCGGCCCGGCTGAGCATCGCTTTCGTTCCGACGTCTTCGGTGAAGCTCAGGTAGCGGAACAGTTCGCCGAAGCCGTCCAGCTCTTTTGACAGGAGCGGCTGGATTGCCTCAATCGTGACGTCACGCGCGGCAATGCCGGTGCCTCCGGTCGTGATGACGGCGTCAATCTCCGGTTGGGCGAGCAGCGCGGAAATCACATTCCGAATCTCCATAGTGTCATCTGCCACCCACCCTCTACCGTCGACGGCCAGGCCCGCGAGTTCCGCAAAGTGCTCGATAAGGGTGCCGGCGGTATCGTTGTCTTCCGTTCTCGTGTCGCTCACCGTGAGGATCGCGATCCTTACTTCCTTCGGTTGTGGTCCATGTGCCAACAGACTCCCCCCTTTCCCTAGCCGAACAGGCGGTGATACAGTGTTCTGCCCTCTTCCGCCGTTGTGGCGCCGTGGATCAGCAGCCGGCCGTCGCCAAATAGGACAAACCTGTTGCCGAATGCCCGGAATTCAATGAAATACGGTGTCCGGCGGGCGTTCGGATCAAGCCGGCGCCCGATCGTCTCTCCGGTATCCAGCGACACGGTGCGGGCCG
This sequence comes from Bhargavaea sp. GQ12, assembly GCF_059758705.1. Classification (NCBI taxonomy): domain Bacteria; kingdom Bacillati; phylum Bacillota; class Bacilli; order Caryophanales; family Caryophanaceae; genus Bhargavaea; species Bhargavaea sp. GQ12. Next base: position 12,809 of record NZ_JCAXEU010000009.1, on the reverse strand, counting down.
GATCGGGCAAAATCTGGACAGCGTCCCGGCCGCAGAGGACCGCAGCATCGCCAGCCCGCCGGGGTCCGAGTTCCGGATAAGACGGCGAATCGCCGCATGTGGCGCATTTCGGGTCGCGGATACGGGAAACGCCAATGTCCAGATGGGTGCCATCCCACAGGTCGAAGTGATGCACTTTCGTCCGCATGGCGGACTCGTTTCCCGTCAGCCACTTCATCGCTTCTGCGCACTGGATTGCAGCGGTCGCGGATACGGCCGGCGGGATAATGCCCGCCGTGTCGCATGTCGCGCCCGTGGCGGGCAGCACCGGCAAAAGGCAGCGGTAGCACGCGCCTCGTCCCGGGATAAACGGATAGACCGTCCCCGAACCCCGGACGCACGCCCCGTGGATCCACGGAATGCCGTGCTTCATCGCAGCGTCATTGATCAGAAGGCGCGTCTCAAAGTTGTCTGTTGCGTCCATGATCAGATCGCTTTCCACAGCGAGTGATTCCATTAGCGGACCGTCGGCATTGCCGAGATGTGACCGGATGACGGCATCACTCCGGATCTCCCTCAGATGCGCTTCAGCGGCCACCACCTTCGGGAGCATGTCCGCTGCGTCCGCCTCGGTGAACAGCGTCTGACGCTGAAGGTTCGACAGCTCGACATAGTCACGGTCGACCAGGATGATTTCCCCGATGCCTGCCCGCACGAGCGCCTCGGCGATGACAGTCCCCAGCGCGCCGCAGCCGATGACAGCCACCTTTGCGGCGGCGAGCCGCTCCTGCCCGCTTTCTCCTATCGGCCCGAATAATGTCTGTCTTGAATACCTTCCATCCACGTCAGCTGCCTCCCCCGATGAAGGAAAAAATGCCGGTCAGCGCCGGGCATCCTTTCCGTGTTCTTTCGTGATATCGCTGAAAGTCCCCACATAGCGCACATGCTCGCCGGTCTCGTCGCTGACGGCAGCGATATTCAGCCACTGCAGGTACTCTTCCCCGTTCTTTTTCTTGTTCCAGATTTCGCCCTGCCACATTCCTTCTTCTTTTATCTGCTTCCACATCCCGCCATAGAATTCCTTTGGCTGGCGGCCGGAAGACAGCATGTTGGGGTTATTGCCGAGGGCTTCTTCCTCGGTATAGCCCGTCAGCTTCGTGAACATCGGGTTGACCGCGCGGATCGTCCCTTTCGCATCCGTCACGAGCACCCCCTGGCCCGTCGACCGGAACACATCCGCCTGGAGCGACAGCCGGTCGGAGTAGTAAAGCCAGACGACAAGGATCAGGCTTGCGAGCGCCACCTGTGACAGCAGCATGAAGCCGATCGAGTATTGTCCGGTCATCGAATAGATGATCGAGAGGAGGATCGGCGGGAAGAATCCGCCGAGGCCGCCCATCATCGAAACGAAACCGTTGGCGATCCCCGCCTGCTTGGCAAAGTAGAATGGCACGAGTTTGAAGATGACGCCGTTGCCGATGCCGGCACTGATTGCGATGGCGATGCTGCCGACCGTGTACAATCCGATCGATGGCGAGAATGCCAGGATGATCGCGGCGACCGTGTAAACGGCAAATGTGGCAATCAGAAGGAACATCGGCTGGAACTTGTCTGCCAGCCAGCCGCCGATCGGCCGCAGGAACGTCGCGACCGCGATGAAGATCGCCGTCCGGATGCCCGCATCCACACTGTCGAGGCCGTAGTTTTCGACGAGGAAGTTCGGCAGGTACACCGTGAAGGCGACAAATGAGCCGAATGTGATGAAGTAGAACAGCGAGAACAGCCAGAGTTTCGAATTGCCCGAGATGCCCCTGATCTGCTCGAACATCGACGTCATGACTTCCGGTTTCGGCTCCTTGCGGTCCCCGAAGAAAAAGTTCAGGAGCGCGAAGGCCGCCAGAATGATGAGGAACAGCTTGACCGTCGGCTGCCAGCCGATCTGGCCGGCGATGATCGGCGCGGCAAATGTCGTGATCGCCGTACCGATGTTCCCCGCCCCGTAGATCCCGTTGACGAGGCCGTGCTTTTCTTTCGGATAGTACTTCGGAAGCGAGGTGACCCCGACCGAGAACACTGCCCCGCCGACGCCGAGGAGCAGGCCCCCGATGATGAGGTCCGCGAACGTGTCCGCCTCACTGATGTACCAGACCGGGAAAAGCAGGAGGACAAAGCTCCACATAAACAGCGTCCGGGCGCCGACGAAGTTGGCGTAATAGCCGAACGGCATGCGGAGAATCGAGCCGAGCACGACCGGCACCGCCGTGACGATCGCCAGGCGCTCCGGCGGAACGTCGATGTCCTGCGTGATAAAGGAAATCAGCGAGGATAAAATGACCCACACCATGAAGCCGACCACAAGGTTTGCCGTCTGGAGCGGCAACTGAATCTTCTTGACCATCTGTTTCACCTACTCGGTTAGAGTTTTGACTACAGGTGCTGCAAGTGAGATCGTAAAACCTTTTCTATGATTCTATTGTAAGCTCCTGTCGCGGGACGGGTAATAAGGGGGTTCCCTCTGCGTGACGGGGGAAACCCTGTATGAGAAAAAGCCGCCCACGGATCTGTGACAGCGGCCTGTACCCATCAGACGATGAGCGTGTTCAGTTTTTCGGCGAGCGCGTCCAGGTCATCCGCACGAAGCAGGCGCTCGGCCATCGGGAAAAGGACCGTCTCTTCCTTCACGAAATGGACGGTCAGCACCTCGAATGCTTCTCCGGCGTCACCGGCAATCTTCCGGATCTGGTCTTCGGTGAGCCCGGAAAGGTCTCCCCGCGTGTGATGGAAAAAGTGGCCGATATAGGCGTCAATCTCCCCGTGCTCTTCCTGGATACCGACGATCGGTCCCTGCTCAAGCCCGATATAACCGCCGAGGACAGGGAAAAAGTGCTCCTCTTCCTTGTCCGTGTGGTTCTTCAGCGGATCGAGGAAGTCGATAAGTTTCGCCTTCAGTTCGGCCAGAAGAGCAAGCGCCACGGCCCGGTCCATGTCTTCTTCCCGCTCGAACCGGAGGACGATGTCATGCCATTCCTCCGCGAGATGCATGAGGTAGCGGTGCTCGTTTTCCAGGAGCCGCACCGCCGGCTCCGTAAACTGCAGTTGTCCGTTTGCCATCTGCGATGCCTCCTGTCTGTTGAGTCAAAATGTGGTTGCTTTCCGTTCCGGCGCACGTTTTCCGCGGGGAAGGCACCGAGCCGGCGCCAATACGAAGGTTGGCGTCTGCGTGCAACGTGCAGCGTTGCGCGGCACCTGGGTCTCTCCGCGCTTCCTTTTCCGCAGGAGTCGGCGACTTCACTGCAAGCAACAGACCTATTCGGCATTCCACCCATTCCTCAGAAGTTCAACAGTTTTTTCTTGAGGGCGAATTCGACGAGCTCCGGACGGCTCTTGAGGCCCAGCTTCTCCATGATCTTGGCTTTGTGGGCCTCGACGGTTTTGACGGAGATGTAGAGCATCTCGGCGATTTCCTTGTTGCCGTAGCCTTTGGCGACCAGCGGGAGAATCTCGAGCTCGCGCTTGGACAAAAGCTCATACGGATCGTCGGGGGCCGCCGTGTGGTCGGCTTTGACAAATTCGCGCACAAGCGAGGTCGCCATTTTCGGATGGATGTACGTTCCGCCGCGCCTGATTGTGCGGATGGCGTGCAGCAATTCCTCGTCTGGCGCATTTTTCAGCATGTATCCGGAAGCGCCGCTTTTCAGGACGTTGAACAGGTACTCCTCATCGTCGTGCATCGTCAGGATCAGGATCTTCGTGTCCGGGAAATCCTCCTTGATCTTGCCTGTCGCGATCAGGCCGTTTTCGCCCGGCGGCATGCTGAGGTCCATGATCAGGAGGTCCGGCTGGTGCCGGGCTACCATCTTGTAAGCTTCGATTCCGTCTGCCGCTGTCGCAACGACTTCCATATCCTCCTGGAAATTGAGGATCATCGAAAAGCCGCTCCGGACGACAGCATGATCATCCGCGATGACAATCGAAATCTTGTCCATTAGCGGTCCCCCTTTCCGCGGAGCGCGGGGACGCTCAGCCGGATCGTCGTGCCGGCGCCCGGCGCGGAGTCCACGTCAAGCGTGCCGCCGACCAGCTCCGCGCGCTCTTTCATACCGTACAGGCCGAGACCGGTGCCCTCCGGCTCGCTGCCGGGGATGAAACCCGTACCACGGTCGCGCACGGTCAGCAGAAGCCGGCTGCCCTCGCCTTTAAGCGTGACAGACACCCGATCCACATCCGCGTACTTCAGGGCGTTCAAAATCGCCTCCTGGCACACCCGGTAAATCACCGTTTCAATCTCCGTTTCATACCGCTTCACCGGCAGGTCGGAAGTGTAGTCGACGGCGAGTCCGTACATTTCTTCAAGCCGCTTGAAATGGGAGCGGAACGCCGCTTCCAGGCCCAGATCGTCCAAAGCGGAAGGGCGCAGCTCGACCGACAGGTTCCGGATCTCTTCAAGGAGCCGGGACAGCGATGCCTCCGTCTCCTTCACCTTGGAAAGCACCTCCGCATCCCCTGTCATATACTTCAGCACCCGGAGGTCGACGACCGCGCTCATAAGCTCCTGGGCGACGCCGTCATGAAGCTCCCTGGAAATCCTCCGGCGCTCGTTTTCCTGGGCGTCGATGATATGCTTCATCATCTTGTTCTGGTAGGCCTTCTCCTGCATACGGTGCTGGCGCGTCATGTCGCGCAGCAGGAACACCCGGATATCGTTTTCCGGGTCGACCGTATGGAACGAGGAGGCGTACGGCACGAGGCCCTGCCCCTTCGTGTCCAGGTACATCTGGAAGGACGAGAAATCGTTGCGCTCCGGATGATGGAAATAGCAGTTGTCGCACGTCTTCTGACCGGTCTCATCCACATATCCGGCACATGCCCGGCAGAGCGCGCCCTCGGTGCCGTCCAGAAGTGCCTTCAGCACATCCCGGTCAAGGATCTTTTCCGCCGCCGGATTGGCGGCAAGCGCCCTGCCCTCCCCGTCAAAAAACAGGATGGCTTCGCTGCTTTTGTCGAACATCTTCAGCATCAGCTCATTCAGCAGATCCTGCTTCACGCTCACCGGCTCACCAGCTCCTTCCCGTCAAAGCCGGGGACGGAGCCGGACGCCGCTGCCATCTCCAGGCAAAGCGCTTCCGTCATTTCCCTATGATCGTCCCGGTAGCCGCCGAGCAGGACGCCTTTTACACGCCCGCCATCATAAAGCGGCACCGCGGCGATGCTCGTCAGCTGTTCGGTATTGACGATCGGATAGTCGAGCACGCCCGGTACATGCCGGCCCGGTTCCACATGAGGCACAAGCAGCGGCTTTCCCGTCTTGAAGACGGTGCCGGCGATGCCCCTGCCGGACCGGAGGATGATACGGCGAAAGCGGTTGTTCAGATTCCCCGACGCGACCCGCCAGCGGACCGAATAGCCGCTCGGGGCGTCTTCTATCGCCAGCGCCATAAAGTCGAAGCCGAGCCGTTCCCGGAGCCTGTCGATCACATTCTGGTAGATTGTCAGTTCATTCATCGCGGACCTCTCCCGTTTTCCGCCCGATCGGCGTTCATTCTTCCCTTCAGCTTAATTCACCTTATGCCTCCTGTACAGGATGTAACTTCTGCCGACATACGACAGCGGGGCGCTCCAGACGTGGACAAGGCGCGTGAACGGCCAGAGCGCGAAAATGAGGAAAGCAGCCAGAATATGAATCTGGAATGACACCGGAACGCCCATCATGTATGAAGGATCCGGCCGCAGGAGGAACAGATCGCGGAACCAGACGGAGATCGTGTCCCGGTAGTCGAACGCCGGATTCACGGCGTTCGTCACGACCGTCGCGTACATCCCCATGAAGACGATGATCAGCAAAAGCGTGTTGACGATCATGTCGCTTGCGGAACTGAGCTTTCTAACGGCCTTGATCGAGAACCGGCGGAACGTCAGGATGAACATCCCGAGAAGCGTGATGAACCCGAAGAACCCGCCGATCCAGATGGCGCCGAGGTGGTACATGTGGTCATTGACACCTACTGCCCTCATCCATTCCTTCGGGATGCCAAGTCCCGAGATATGGCCGAGGATGACCGGGATGATCCCGAGGTGGAACAGGAGGCTCCCGATCACAAGCTGCTTTTTCTCGATGAATTCACTGGATTTTGCCGTCCAGTGGAATTTGTCCGTCCTGTAGCGGAGGATGTGCCCCACCACAAAGACCGCGATGCAGATGTAAGGGAAAATCACCCACAGAAACTGATCAACCATGAGCCGGCACCTCCTCTAGACACGCTTTGAATGTTTCCCGCAGCCCCTTGATAAGGTGGAAATACGGACTTTCCTCCTTTTCGAGTGCTTTCATCAGGTGGTAGGTGCCGTCTTCGAGGACTCCCATCAGGATCCGGAAACTGTCGGGCGTGCGCGGGTCATCCAGCCATTCGGCGGCATAGAGGAACTCGCACATGAGCGGCAGATAGTCGGACAGCTCCTCGTCCGGCATCTCGAGGCCGTACATCTCATAGAGCACTTTCAGCTTCGCGAGCATCTGTCCCCGCTCGCGTGCATCCTCGAACTTAAACCAGGTCATATACAGCGCGCAATCCTCCTCGAAGTCGAATGTCGAGGTGTACATCTCCCTGAGCCCGTCGAGGCTGAACCGGTGGATTTCCTCCCAGTACCGGAGCACATGGTTACGCGCCGGGTGGCCGGGTCCGAATGCCTCTGCGACCTCATCCGGATGGAAATCCCGCTTTTCCGGCCATGTCAGATGGTTGGCGAAAAATCCGAATGAATCTTTGAACGTATACAGCTTCCTGTTGTCAATCACGCCAGATTCCCCCGTAGAAGTTCTCTTCGTAGATCTCCTTGCCGGTCTTTGTTTCCGTGCCGGCTCCCGGGCTCGCAGGTCCGCAGCCGTCGCATCCTGCGCCGCCGGTGCCCATCGCGCCGAGACCCATCGTGTCACCGCCGAAACCGGCAGACCCCTGCATGTCATAGGTGTTCATCCGGTTCTCTTTGTGGGAAGTCGGGATGACAAAACGGTCATCGTACTTGGCAATCGCGAGCAGCCGGTACATCTCTTCTGTCTGCAGGGCGGTGAGTCCGACGCGCTCAAGCCGCGACTCGTCGAACTCCCTGCCGGAGGAAAGGGCCCGCATGTACTGACGCATCATCGCCATGCGTTGGAGCGACCCCTTGACCGTCTCCGTGTCGCCCGCCGTCAGCATGTTCGCAAGGTACTGGACCGGCGTGCGCATCTCCTCGATCGCCGGGAAAATCATGTCCGGGTTCTTGATCGAGTCCTTGCCCTCGAAGTAGTTCATGATCGGCGAGAGCGGCGGCACGTACCAGACCATTGGAAGCGTACGGTATTCCGGGTGGAGCGGGAATGCGAGCTGGTGCTCGATCGCAAGCTTGTAGACCGGCGAGTTCTGAGCGGCCTCGATCCAGTCCTCCGTGATGCCGTCGCGGCGCGCCTGCGCGATCACTTCCGGATCGTGCGGGTTCATGAACAGATCGCACTGCGCGCGGTACAGGTCTTTTTCGTCCGGCGTCGAAGCAGCTTCGAGAACCCGATCCGCGTCATACAGAAGGACGCCGAGGTATCGGATCCGTCCCGTGCATGTTTCCGAACAGACCGTCGGCAGGCCTTCCTCGATCCGCGGGAAGCAGAATGTGCACTTTTCTGCCTTGTTCGTCTGCCAGTTAAAGTAGACCTTCTTGTACGGGCAGCCGGTCGTGCAATAGCGCCAGCTCCGGCACGCTTCCTGGTCGACGAGCACGATGCCGTCCTCGTCGCGTTTGTAGATCGCCCCGGCCGGGCAGGACGCCACGCAGCTCGGGTTCAGGCAGTGCTCACAGAGACGCGGCAGATAGACCATGAACGACTTCTCGAAGTTGAATTTGATCTCTTCCTCGATTTTCTGGATGTTCGGGTCCAGTGGGCCGGTCACATCGGCGCCGGCCAGGTCGTCCTCCCAGTTGGAGCCCCATTCCAGATCCATCTTCTCGCCCGTCACTGCAGAGTAAGCACGGGCGACCGGCGGGTGCTCCCCTTCGCCAGCGGTGACGAGGTGGTCGTAGTTGTATGTCCACGGCTCGTAGAAGTCGCGCATCTCCGGCATGTCCGGGTTGTAGAAGATCTTCCCGAGCGCCACTTTCGACAGGCGGTTCCCCGACTTCAGCTCCAGGTTGCCGTTGCGGAGCTGCCAGCCGCCCTTGTACACTTCTTGGTCCTCCCAGCGTTTCGGGTAGCCGATTCCCGGCTTTGTCTCCACGTTGTTGAACCACATGTACTCCGCGCCTTTCCGGTTCGTCCAGGTCGTTTTGCAAGTGACGCTGCATGTGTGGCAGCCGATGCACTTGTCCAGGTTCATCACCATTGCAATCTGAGCTTTAATCTTCAAGCCAGTTGACCTCCCTTTTCTTCCTGATCATAGCGTATTCGTCACGCTGGTTTCCGATCGGCCCGTAGTAGTTGAATCCGTAGCTGAGCTGGGCGTAGCCGCCGACCATCTGCGTCGGTTTCATATGGATGCGCGTCGGTGCGTTGTGGCTGCCGCCCCGCGTGTCCGTGATTTCCGACCCCGGCGTCTGGATGTGCCGGTCCTGTGCGTGGTAGGCGAGCAGCGTGCCCCGCGGAATCCGGTGGCTTGTGACCGCGCGGCACGTGAGCGCGCCGTTCCGGTTGTACACTTCAATCCAATCGTTGTCCGATATGCCGTGCTCCGCCGCTTCCTCGTTGTTCATCCATGCAACCGGCCCGCCGCGGAAAAGCGTCAGCATGTGCAGGTTATCCTGGTACATCGAGTGGAAGTTCCACTTGCCGTGCGGCGTCAGATAACGCAGGACAAGCTTGTCTTTGCCGCCGCGCACTTCCTTGTCGCGCGGCCCGAACACCATCGGAGGAAGCGTAGGCTTGTAGACCGGAAGCGCCTCCCCGTACTGGAGAAAGATCTCATGGTCGATATAGAAGTGCTGGCGCCCGGTGAGCGTCCGGAACGGCACAAGGCGCTCGATGTTTGTCGTGAACGGCGAGTATCTGCGGCCGGCTTTGTTGGATCCGCTGAACACCGGTGTCGGGATGACTTCACGCGGCTGGGCGGTGATGCTCTGGAATGTAATCCGCTCCGCCGCGCGCTCCGCCGAGATGTCGGCAAGTTCCACGCCGGAAAGCTTTTCCGCTTCTTTGTAGGCCTTCTGCGAAAGGCGCCCGTTTGTCGCGGACGACAGATGAAGCACCGCATCCGCCGCCTGGCGCGCCGTTTCGACCTTTGGCAGTCCGCTCTTGATCGACTCGTCGTGATAGACGCCGTTGATGCGCTTGAGCTCCTCGTATTCTTCTGCTGCCGAGAAGCTGACACCGTGCGCACCGGTCTTGCCGACCTGAAGGTTCGGGCCGAGCGTGATGTACTTGTCGTAGATTTTCGTATAGTCACGCTCGATGATGCTCAGGTTCGGCATCGTCTTGCCGACGACCGCCTCCACTTCCCCCTTTGCCCAGTCGCGGACAAGGCCGAGCGGCTGCGAGATTTCGCTTTCTGAGTCGTGGTTCAGCGGCGTGCTGACAAGGTCTTTGTAAACACCCGGCAGATGCGTCTGGGCCATGCCAGAGAACACCTGCGCCAACCTGCGGAAGATATCCCAGTCGGTTCGGGATTCCCAGAGCGGGTTGACCGCCGGGTTGAACGGGTGGACGAACGGGTGCATGTCGGTCGACGACAGGTCAGTTTTTTCATACCACGTCGCAGCCGGCAGCACGATATCCGAATGGAGCGGCGTGGTCGTCATCCGGAAGTCGAGCGAGACGAGAAGATCGAGCTTGCCTTCCACTTCGTCGCGCCAGACGATCTCCTCCGGCTTCACTTCCTCGTTCGGCCTCGCCATGAGCGCGTCCGCCGTGCCGAGCAGGTGCTTCATGAAGTATTCCTGCCCTTTTGCGGAACTCGAGATGAGGTTCGAGCGCCAGACGAACATTGTCCGGGGGAAGTTTTCCGGCGCTGCCGGGTCCTCGATTGCGAACTTGACTTCGCGGCTCTTGATCTGATCGGCCGCACGCCCGATGATTTCCTCGTTTGTCGTCTTGCCTTCGCGGGCCGCCTCTTCGGCGAACAGCAGGCTGTTCTTATTGAACTGCGGATAGCTCGGCAGCCATCCGAGCCGCGCGGCCATGACGTTGTAGTCGGCCGGGTGGCGGTAATCCAGTTTGTCGGCGAGCGGCGACTTCAGTGATTCGGTGTCCCCTTCCTCGTAACGCCACTGTTCGGTGCCGAAGTAGAAGAACGACGTCCCGTTCTGGAGGCGCGCCGGTCCCTGCCAGTCTTTTGCAAAGGCAAGCGTCGACCACCCCTCGATCGGACGGCACTTTTCCTGTCCCACGTAATGCGCCCATCCGCCGCCGTTGACGCCTTGGGAAGCGGTCAGGATGACGAGGTTCAGGATCGAGCGGTAGATCGTGTCGGAGTTGAACCAGTGGTTGATGCCTGCGCCCATGATGATCATCGAGCGGCCGCCCGTATCCAGTGCGTTCTGGGCAAACTCCCGGGCGATCTGTGTCACGACCGATGCCTTGACGCTGGTGATGCGCTCCTGCCATGCCGGCGTGTAGTGGGACTCGGCATCGTCATAGCCCTTCGCGTCATACGGGTTGTCTGTCCGGCGCACGCCGTATTGGCTCATCATGAGGTCATAGACGGTTGCCGCGTATTGCTCCGTGCCGTCAGCGAGCCGGACTTTCCTCGCCGGGATGACGCGGCGGAATGTGCCGTCGCCGGATTCATCGAAGAACGGGAAATCGATTTCCTTCCATTCTTCTCCGTGGCCCTCGACGGACAGTGCCGGCTCGATGCGCGTCCCGTCCTCTTTATCGAGGATCAGGTTCCACTTGCCGTCCTTTTCCCAGCGCTGGCCCATCGTCCCGCTCGGTACGACGAACTCGTCCGCCGCCTCGTCGAAGATCACCGGTTTCCACTCAGCGTTTTTCGTATCGCTCCCGAAGTCACTCGCGCGCAGGAAGCGTCCTGCCTTCAGCGAGTCGTTATGCGTGTCGAGCAAGATCATGAACGGCATGTCCGTGTACTGCTTCGCATAGTCGATGAACATCTTTTCTTTGCGCTCCTGATAAAACTCGCTCAGGATGACGTGGGTCATCGCCTGCGCAAGCGCGGCGTCAGTGCCGGGGTGCGGCGCGAGCCAGTTGTCCGCGAACTTCACGTTCGCGGCAAGGTCCGGCGCGACCGAGACGACCTTCGTCCCCTTGTAGCGCACTTCGGTCATAAAGTGGGCATCCGGCGTCCGCGTGAGCGGCACGTTCGAGCCCCACATCATCAGGTAGCCCGCGTTGTACCAGTCGGATGATTCCGGTACGTCCGTCTGCTCGCCCCAGATCTGCGGCGAGGAAGGCGGAAGATCCGCGTACCAATCGTAGAATGACAGCATTTCCCCGCCGAGAAGCGAGATGAACCGTGCGCCGGACGCGTACGAGATCATCGACATTGCCGGAATCGGCGTGAATCCGGCAATCCGGTCCGGGCCGTACTTGCGGATCGTGTAGATAAGCTGTGCCGAAATCAGTTGCAGCGCGTCATCCCAGGCCACGCGGATGAGCCCGCCCTTGCCTCGGACACGCTTGTAGCTCATTGCCTTTTCCGGGTTTTCAACGATGCTCGCCCATGCATTGATCGGATGGCCGTCGTTTTCCGCGAGAGCCTCGCGCCACAGCTTCCACAGCCGGCCGCGCATGTATGGGTACTTCACCCGGTGCGGGCTGTATTCATACCAGGAGAAGGTCGCCCCACGCGGACAGCCGCGTGGCTCGAACTCCGGCATGTCCGGGCCGCAGGACGGATAGTCGATCTGCTGGTTTTCCCAAGTGATGACCCCGTTTTTCACAAACACCTTCCAGCTGCAGGAACCGGTGCAGTTGACGCCGTGCGTCGTTCGGACGACCTTGTCATGGGACCAGCGCTGGCGGTACATGTTCTCCCAGTCCCGGCTTTTCTCCTCAAGGACCGACCAATTCCCCGAGTAGCTTTCCACCGGCTTGAAGAAGTTCAGGCCATATCTTCTCTTTTTCATTCATCCGACACTCCTTTTTGGACAGGACAATTGGGCAGAATGCTAGTGATACTATTCTGATAGTTTCATTATGGAGGTTTGTGCCATTCCTTCCCATTAGGGAAAGACCTATCGGGGGGCGGGAATTCCCTTTATCGGGCGGTGAAAAGCGGGATTTTGCAAACGGGGCAGATTCGTCAGGAAGATAACCGGGGGGCCGGCCGGTCTTGTGGCAAGTCGAGGGGCCTTGTGGCAAGTCGCAAGGCCTTGTGGCAACTTCGGAACCCATGTGGCAAGTCCGGAGTCCTTGTAGCAACTTCGGAGCCCATGCGGCAAGTCGGCAACCCATGTGGCAACTTCGGAGCCCTTGCGGCAAGACCGCAACCCATGTGGCAACTCTGGAGCCCATGCGGTAAGTCGGCAACCCATGTGGCAACTTCGGAGCCCATGTGGCAAGTTCGAAACCCATGCGGCAACTCTGGAGCCCATGTGGCAAGTCCGGAGCCCTTGTGGCAACTCAGGAGCCCATGTGGCAAGTCCGGAGCCCTTGTGGCAACTTCGCAGACCTTGTGGCAAGTCGCAAGGCCTTGTGGCAACTTCGGAGTCCATGCGGCAAGTCCGGAGCCCATGCGGCAACTCTGGAGCCCTTGTGGCAAATCACATCCCAAGTTGCACCTCCCCGCCCATTCTGCGCAACTGGCAATAAAAAAAAGCCCCCCTTCTTCAAGAGGCCACTGAAAAAGTCCATTGAAAGAGCTATCACTCAGTTTTTGAGTGGTGGCTCTTTTCTATGACATCCGGTTGATTTC
>NZ_JCAXEU010000008.1:0-129752 GCF_059758705.1 Bhargavaea sp. GQ12 | reverse complement strand
CATGGAAGAGAGCGGATCATTGACTGCCGGGAAAAGGAGTGCCATGTTAAATTTCCTATTTGGCTGTTGTCCGCTTTATATTATTCCTCTATAATGGTAATCGGGGATAGTGAATGACTATTCATTCAATTCGAACAAGGGGGATGGCTATGAATCTTGTGAAGCGCGTACATCATACGGCGCTCGAGGAACCACAGAAGATTGCCTATCATTTCATGGGGAAAGACACAACTTACGCAGAGTTCGATCAGACCGTCGGGCTTCTGGCGGCCGGTCTGCAGAAAAGCGGCATCGGCAAGGGGGATCATGTCGTCTTCCTGCTTGGAAACACGCCGCACTTCCTGGTTTCGCTGTATGCCACCATGCGCATCGGCGCAACGGCGGTACCGGTGAATCCGATCTACTCACCGGAGGAAATCGCGTTCATCGTCCGCAACAGTGACGCCAAGGCGGTCATTGCACTGGACAAGCTGTTGCCTCTGATCCAGCAGGCATCGGCAGCGTTCCCGGCGGTGGAAAGTTATGTGATCTGTGAAACAGAACCGGGAACAGAGGAGAAGATCGCTTCTCTGCCGGAAGACGTCCGCGGTAAAGTGAAACCGTTTACACACGTGGTCGCTTCGGGCGGTGCTCCTGCGGAAGCAGTTGAAGTGGATGACGATGATACAGCGGTCATCTTGTACACTTCGGGCACGACAGGGAATCCCAAGGGTGCGATGCTCACGCACAAGAACCTGTATTCCAATGCGCGTGACGTTGCCGATTATCTCCAGTTCAGCCCGGATGACCGCGTCGTTGCGACACTGCCGGTGTTCCATGTGTTCGCTCTGACAGTCGTGGTAAACGCGCCACTCCTGCGGGGTGCGCAGATCCTGCTGGTGCCGAAGTTTAGCCCGGCAGACGTGTTCCGTGTCATCCGTGAAAAGGAAGCTACGATATTCGCCGGCGTGCCGACGATGTACAACTTCCTTTATCAGTATCCGGAGGGCAACCCGGAAGACTTCAAGTCGGTCAAGCGCGCCATCTCAGGCGGCTCGTCCCTTCCTGTCGCGCTGCTTCACAACTTCGAGGACAAGTTCAATGTCCGCATCTCGGAAGGATATGGCCTAAGCGAAGCGGCCCCGGTCACTTGCTTCAACCCGCTTGACCGCGAGCGCGTGCCTGGCTCGATCGGCACGAACATCATCAACGTCGAGAACAAGGTAGTTAATGAGTTTGGTGAGGAAGTGCCAGACGGAGGAGTGGGCGAACTTATCGTCCGCGGTCCGAACGTCATGAAAGGCTATTATAAGATGCCGGAAGAGACCGCAGTCGCGCTCCGTAACGGCTGGCTCTACACGGGCGACCTCGCCCGCCGCGACGAAAATGGCTATTTCTACATTGTCGACCGCAAAAAGGACCTCGTTATCGTCGGCGGCTATAACGTCTATCCGCGTGAAGTGGAAGAAGTGCTCTACGCGCATCCGGACGTGGTCGAAGCCGCGGTTGTCGGCGTTCCGGACTCCAATTATGGCGAGGCCATCCAAGCCTATGTGGTGAAGAAGGACGGATCCGCCCTGACGGAAGCAGACCTGAAAGCCTTCAGCGCAGAAAAACTTGCGAAATACAAAATCCCGGCATCCATCGAATTCCTCGATGACCTGCCGAAAAACACGACCGGCAAAATCCTCCGGCGCTCACTGAAGGACATGGCGGTCAATAGTAAGTGATTTGTAGCCCGCGCTTGTCGCGGGCATTTTGTTTGTGCGGGGATGAATCAGGTCGCGAAAGTGACGCAAGTGACCGTGAAAGTGACGATTCATGGCGCGAAAGTGACGATTCAAGCTCCGAAAGTGACGAAAGCGGTGCTGAAAGTGACGAATGATTCCTGGGTTTGCATATCTGATAATGAGGTGCTGTCTTGAAGTATCTTGAAGAAACGATCTTGATCGTGTCCGCTGCATGGATGCTGATCTATTTCTTTTACCCAACAGATTCTCAGCTGTTGCAGCTGGCATTCTGGGCCATCCCGTTTGCCTTGATCTACACGGCGATCCTCATGATCGTCGTAAAGCGGAAACGCGGAACGTGAACGTTTAACTGCAGTATGTTAACGTTTCTCGCTGGTATGTTAACGTCTCACGCCAGTATGTTAACGTCTCAATGAACTATATCAACGTTTCGCCCGCAATTATAGAAGAATATTGTTCCGCAAGTCGAAATAGTTTAGACTTATCAGTAGGTTTTGTTAAAGGGGGAGTTACTGATGAGCAAGAAGAACATTACGGCTGAATCGCTGTTTGACCTTTATTCCGTAGCGAATCCAAATCTGGCGCCAACTGGCGACAGAGCGGTGTTCGTTCGGACGCATATGGACAAGGAAGAAAACAAGTATATTTCGAATCTGTTCCATGTGAATCTGGCATCCGGAGACGTGACGCAGTGGACATACGGCAAGAACCGGGTGAGCAGCCCGGAATGGTCCGCTGACGGCAGCAAGATCGCCTTCCTGTCCGACCGTGACGGCAAGAATCAGCTTTACGTGCTGAGCGCAGCAGGCGGAGAAGCGGAGCGGGTGACCGACTTTGCGAACGGGGTATCGGCATTTGCCTGGTCGCCGTGCGGCAAGAAATTGTGGGTGAACGGAGCGGTCAAGAAAGACAAGTCGTTCACGGACAAGGAAGAGGAGAAAAAAGACAAGAATCCGGAGCCGGTCGTCATCGAGAAGATGAAGTACAAGGCGGACGGGCTCGGTCTCCTTCCTCAAGATATGTTCCGCCAGATCGGTATCGTGGACCTTGAATTGGGAGACGTAACAGCGTTCACGGAAGGCGACCATCAATACGGCCTGAACACGGTGTCCCCTGACGGCAAGAAGGTCGTTTTCAGCGTCAACCGCGCGGAAAACCAGGACTTCGAATTCCGCGGCGCGCTTTACCTCGCAGACGCGGAGTCGAAGGAAGAGACGACGATCATCGACCAGGACGGCTACTACGGTGGTGCGACGTTCTCGCCGGATGGCAAGAAAATCACCTTTATCGGTGCAGACCGCAGGCTGGAGAACGCGACGCACACAGATCTGTATGTCTATGATGTGGAGTCCGGTTCACTCACTGTCCTGACAGAATCGCTCGACGCGCCGGTCGGCGACCTCGTCGCGGCCGACTTCCAGCAGGGCACTGAAACGCCTGCGGCTGTCTGGGCGGGCAATGATGCGCTTTACTTCCAGGTGTCTGTCATGGGCGACGTCCGCCTGTACTACGCGACGCTTGAAGGGGAGCTTTATCCGGCAACTCCTGAAAACGAGCATGTCTACGGCTATGACGTCACAAAAGACGGCAAAACGGCACTCCTTACGGCAAGTAACCCTGTTCACCCAGGTGAGCTATACATGCAGGAAATCACAACGGGCGAACGCAAGGCGCTCACCGCATTCAACGAAAAGTTCATCGAAGAACACGAGATTGCCAAGCCGGAACCGATCGTCTTTAAAGGCCCTAAAGATTGGGATGTCCACGGCTGGATCATGAAGCCGGCCGGATTCGAAGAAGGAAAGAAGTACCCGCTCATCACGGAGATCCACGGCGGGCCGCACACGATGTATGCCAACACGTTCTTCCACGAATTCCAGGTGCTCGCCTCCAAAGGCTACGGCGTACTGTTTGTGAATCCGCGCGGCAGCCACGGCTACAGCCAGGAATTCGTCGACGCGGTGCGCCGCGACTACGGAAACGGTGACTACCAGGACATCATGGCCGGTGTCGATTACGCCATCGAAAACAACGACTGGATCGACACCGAGCGCCTCGGCGTCACGGGGGGCAGCTACGGCGGCTTCATGACGAACTGGATTGTCGGCCATACCGACCGGTTCAAGGCGGCCGTCACCCAGCGTTCGATCTCGAACTGGATCAGCTTCTTTGGGGTATCCGATATCGGTTACTACTTCAGCGAATGGCAGCACGGCGCGGTCATGGATGATGTGGAAGGACTCTGGGACATTTCGCCGCTCAAGTACGCGGCCAACGTCAATACACCTCTCCTCATCCTCCACAGCGAGAAAGACTTCCGCTGCCCGATCGAGCAGGCGGAACAGCTGTTCATCACACTGAAGCACATGGGCAAGGAGACGGTCTTCGTCCGCTTCCCGGAAGCCGACCATAACCTGTCGCGCACCGGCAAGCCAAACCTGCGCATCGAGCGCCTGGATCAGATCACCGGATGGTTCGAGAAGTACCTGTAAGAAAGGGAAGAATCAATTGACCTACACCGAAAACGGTACGACGATCCGCCCGGTCAAAGAAGCGGATCTCCGCCGCATGTGGGAACTCAGCTTCCAGGACAAAGACCCGGAATGGAAAAAGTGGGACGCCCCGTACTATCCGCACGAGCCGATGGAGTGGGAAGCGTTCTATGAGAAGAAAGACAAGCTCGTCGACCAGGACGACTACTGGCTGATCGAGCATGAAGGCACGATCGTCGGCATGGTCGGCTATTACTGGGAGCACAAGCCTTCACTCTGGCTTGAGATGGGCATCGCCATCTACGACCCGGCCTACTGGAACGGGGGCATCGGCACGACCGCCTTCAAGCTGTGGCGGGATCATCTGTTCAACATGATGCCGCTTGTCCGGACGGGGTACACCACCTGGTCCGGCAACGAGCGCATGATCCGGGCAGGCGAGAAGCTTGGCTTCAAGATGGAAGCCCGCATTCGCAAAGTCCGCTACTGGAACGGGACGTACTACGATTCGATCCGGATGGGGATGCTGCGGGAAGAGTGGGAAGAACTCCAGGATAAGTGAGATTTAAAAACAGGCAGGGCCACGGCCCTGCCTGTTTTCTTCTGATAAGATTGAAAGAAAAGAGAGATAGGGGAAAACGGAATGCTTACCGCTTTAATTCACGGGATTGCCCTGGCGTTCGGACTGATCCTTCCGCTCGGCGTACAAAATGTATTTATCTTTAACCAGGGTGCTACGCACCGGAAATTTTCGCGTGCTTTGCCTGCCGTAGTGACCGCCGGCATCTGTGACATGCTGCTCATCCTACTGGCGGTGATGGGCGTGTCGTTGATCGTGTTCAGCTTCGCCTGGCTCAAGAATCTGATTTTCCTTGTCGGCTTCTTTTTCATGGTGTATATGGGCTGGTCGATTTTCAGGAGTGCTCCCGGAAACGGAGAGGGAGAGCGCGAGGCGCTTACCCCAAAGCAGCAGGTCCTGTTTGCGGCTTCGGTCTCCCTGCTTAACCCCCACGCTATCCTTGACCTGATCGGTGTCATCGGGCCGAGCTCTCTGGCATACGAAGGGGACAGGCTTGTCGTATTTACTGCGGCATGCATCAGTGTATCGTTTCTATGGTTTTTCGGCCTGGCTCTGGCCGGCCGGATGATTGGAAGACTGGACACCAATGGACAGATCCTCAGACGGTTTAACCAGATTTCCGGGCTGATCATATGGGGGATTGCCGTCTATTTGGGCATTCAACTTTTGGAAAGCCTCTAGGTCGTGTTCATATGGCTTCCCGGTATAACAAGAAAGAGGCAGCGCATCGATGCGTTGCCTCTTTCTAAATTATTCATACCTTAACGCATCAATCGGGCTCAGCTTGGAGGCTTTATTGGCCGGCAAAATGCCGAATACAATCCCGATCATTGAAGAGAAGAGGATCCCAATGATGACGACGACCGGATTGATGATCGGGGAAAACGGCAGGAACACGGCGGCTACCGCTGTGACGAGTGCCGCAAAACCGATTCCGATCAGTCCCCCGAGTGAAGTCAGCGTCACCGATTCGATCAGGAACTGCCGGAGGATCTGGCCGCGCGTGGCGCCGAGTGCCTTGCGAAGGCCGATTTCTCTCGTGCGTTCCGTGACGGAAACGAGCATGATGTTCATGACTCCGATACCGCCGACAAGAAGCGAGATGCCGGCAATGCTGCTGATGAACAGGGTGATGGTCAGATAGAAGCTGTCGAATTCCTCGACGTAGGCACTCATGTCCTCGGCGACATACATGCCTTCTTCGCTGCCGGTGAGTTCAGTCAGCTTCTCTGCAGCGGCAAAACCGGTTTCCGTGAGGTTGTCGGGCTGGTCAGCGATAACGTTGATCGTATCGATCTCAGGACTCCCGAACATCATGGAAATGAGCGTGCGGGGCATCAGCATCTGGCCATTCGAAAATTCATCCATATGCCGGAACTCCGGTGGAAGCGTGGACTCATACACCCCGACTACCTTGTATGGATTGTCGTTGATGTCGATGATCGCCCCGACGGCTTCTTCATCCGCCGCAAACATATTCTCCCTTGTAAGGGAATCAATCATCGCTACGCGTGAGTAACTGTCATTGTCCCGGGTGTTCAGGCGGCGTCCTTCAAGCAGTGTAAGGTCTTTGGCGATAAAGTACTGGTTGTCGACACCGATGATTTCCATGTCGGCAGTGTGTTCGTTATGGTTCATCGTGCCCCAGCCGCTGTTTGTGCCGAGAACATATTTCACGCCGGCTACTTCTTTCACCGCATCAAGCTGTTCACCGGTCACTGCAGGGGGCTCGACCCACATCATTTCCCCGTTTTCCTCGTACGTGGTCTGTTCAAAGTAGAGGGGGATGGCATTCTCGTCCGTGCTGAACAGGTCATCCGCCATCTGCTGACGGGCGCCGTCGCCGATCGCGACGACAATAATGACGGCGCTGACGCCGATGATGATGCCGAGCATCGTCAGGATAGAACGGATCTTATGGTTCCAGATGGAGGACAGGGCGAGTGCAAAACTTTCCCGGATATTCATGATGTCACCTTCCTGTCATCCACGATCATCCCGTCACGCAAGACGATGATGCGGTCCGTGCAGGCCGCGATCTCTTCTTCGTGGGTGACGATGATGACCGTCTTGCCTTCGCGGTTCAGTTCGGTGAGCAGATCCATGATCTGCGCACCGGTCTTTGAGTCTAGCGCGCCTGTGGGCTCATCCGCCAAAATGACGGTGGGCTGGTTGACCAGGGCGCGGGCGATGGCGACCCGCTGTTTCTGTCCGCCTGACAGTTCGCTCGGCAAATGTCCAGTCCGGTCTTTCAGGCCGACTTTATCCAACAGGCCCAGGGCGCGTTCGGAGCGCTCTTTTTTCGAAACCCCTGCGTAAAGCAGGGGCGTTTCTACATTTTTCTGGGCATTCAGGCGGGGGAGCAGGAAGAACTGCTGGAACACAAAGCCGATATGCCGGTTGCGCAGGCCAGCCAGCTGTTTTTCATTGGCCTGCTTCACATCTTCGCCGTTCAGGGAATAGGTGCCGCCGGTCTGTTTGTCGAGAAATCCGATGATGTTCATCAGCGTCGACTTGCCCGAACCGGACGGGCCCATGATGGCTACGAATTCCCCGTCTCCGATTTCCAGATCAATGCCGCGGAGAACCGGAACAGCAAGACTGCCGCTCCCGTAGGTTTTTGTAATCTGAGAAAGCCTGATCATGTTAGGCCTCCTCCGATTCGTCGGCTTCCGGCTCCGTTTCTTCAGGGGCGTCCACGCCTTCTGCCGGTTCTGCTTCTGTTTCGGTTTCATCCATCATTTCCGGGCCTGCCATGCCTTCATCCGTATTCACGAAATCTGGAACTTCCTGGCCAGGTTCGAGGTTTTTCATCATGATGACGTAAGGGTTCGTGACGACCAAGTCGCCTGGTTCCAGGCCTTCCGCCACGCCGGCAAACTCATCATTCATCTCCCCAAGCACCACGGGGCGCTTTTCAAGAAGGTTATCGGCATTGACCACATAAACAAACTCATTGCCTTCCTCGTCCATATCCAGCGCCATATGAGGAATGGCCAGCTGTTCGCCCTGTTCAAGGTCGGAGACGTTGATTTCCAGTGATACATGGAAACCCTGGCGCAGATCCTTCGTGTCGCCGGCAATGGCAACCGTAAACGGGTACATCGTCACATTGCCGCCGCCTCCGTATTCATCCATGCCGCCCTGGTCACCTTCGGGGAACTGGGAAATTGATTCAATGCTGCCATCCCATGTCTGGTCTTTAAACACTTTGGGCCGGATGACGACGGCCTGTCCTGACTTGACTTTTACCGTATCAAATTCGCTCATCGTCCCGATCACTTTGAACGGGCCGCTCGAAATGATGTGGACGGCCGGCTCTGTGGATCCGTTTTCGGATGGTTCCACATTTTTATTGACCTTTACGACGGTGCCGGCGATCTTGCTTTTGACGGTCAGTTTTGCTTTCTGTATGGCAAGCTCATCAATCGTCTGCTGAGCAGAACTGACTTCATCTTTAATGCCTTCGATATCCAATTCAAGTTGGACGATTTCCTTGGATGCGGCATTCAGTTCTTCTTTCGTGACATCCGGATTTTTCTTCATATCCGTTCGGAGTTTACGCGCTGCCGACAATTCGTCATTCGCGATTGCGAGGCGCTTGTTTGTCAGGTCGCGTGAACGGACGGCTTTATTATATTCACTGTTTACAACAGAATCGTCATATGAAAACAGCGGGGCGTCCGCTTCGACAACTTGGTTTTCCTCTACGAAAAACTCTTTCACTTCACCATTTTCAGCTTCATGGAACACTTTTTGCTCGTCGTTCGGGATGATCTGCCCCGTGACGAGAATGCTCTCACCCAGCTCCTGCATGGCGGCAGGCTGCACCATGACCGGTTCGTCAAGCTCTTCAGATGCACCGGCAAGGAACAGACGGTCCTTAAAGACAAATGCCGCTGTCCCCAGCAGCACGACAGCAAGAACGACAATGCCTGTCCAAATCATTAACTTATTCTTCATGGTTCCCCCTCCATAAATGCTCAGGCGCATCGTTTTCTTTTTATGTGCGCCTTTTATTTTCGCCTGAATCCACTTACGAAACTGGATTTTTGGCATGAAAAAAAGTGCTCCGTCCGCCATTGGTTGATCAGTCAATAAATCTCGAAAAACGGAATGAGCACATTTACTGATGATTATACAATATTTTCCGTAAAAGAAACCATATAAATCGACTATAGTTGATAAGAATCTGACATAATCGATTGTTTTGTTCAATAGACTCGTTCCGAAGGGCCCTTCCTCCATCTATAATGGAGATTCATGCGAGATGTTTTGTTCGAAGGAAGGAAGGGCTTCTTAAATGACTTGGGACGTATTGAATATCATCGGCACCCTTGCCTTTGCCGTCAGTGGCGCCATTGTCGCAATGGATGAAAACTATGATATTTTCGGCGTGATGATTCTGGGATTCACGACAGCATTCGGGGGCGGGACGATCCGCAACCTCCTCATAGGAATTCCCGTGGAGGACATATGGGCACAGGGCAATCTTTTTATACTGGCCTTCGTCGCCATCCTCGTGGTATTTCTGTTTCCGACCCACTGGTGGATCCGTTACTGGAATAGCTGGGGCGTCTTTTCCGATGCGATCGGACTGGCGGCATTTGCCATCCAAGGTGCGCTGATGGCAGTCTATTCCGGATCGTCGCTCGCGGGAGCCATCGTGGCCGCAACTCTGACAGGAGCGGGCGGCGGGATGATCCGTGACGTTTTTGCGGGAAGAAAGCCGATGATCTTCCGGAATGAAATCTATGCACTCTGGGCAGCACTCGGAGGTCTGCTGATCGGCCTTGGCCTGATTGAAGGCGCTTGGATGACAGGCGGCCTGCTGGTTGTGATCGTGCTGCTCCGGATGCTGTCTGTGCAGTTCGCGTGGCAACTGCCGAGACGCTCTCTGTCATAAAGGATCGGGAATGGCGGATGGGAAAGCCCATCCGCCGGGTGAGTATGTGGAAATCGACGAATACACGGCAAGCATCAGGCAGTATGAGGAAATCGCGTGGAAATCCTTTGTACACTAATTGACAGATGGCCCTCCTTGCATTGGCAGAGAGGGCATTTTTGTGGGTAAAGATTTTGGGATTTTGGCAGTGAGTGGTCCTATGTTGGCGAACAATATAGCGAGCAGGAGATATGCCATTTGAATCATCAGGCCGTTATTGAAGTCTGCAACCTCACCGCTGCTTTAATTCTTTTCGCTCATTTCTTACTAAAGTTGAAGGTTTTTCCTCTAACATTTAGAATGTGATATGACAAAAGAGGTTTAAATACGGCATTTCTTTGTCATCAATTTGATTTGAACAGTAGTCTACACCAGCAATTAAAGTGTGAAGATATAGGATAAAGGAGGCCATTCGATGAAAGCAGACTTCGGGAAAGTGGCGAAGGGCTATGCATTGCACAGGAATGACCTGACGGTAAATTTGTTTGACAGTCTGAAGACGAGAGGCCTGACCTTTCATGGACGGGCGGTTGCGGACCTCGGGGCAGGCACCGGCGTGCTGACTCGGATGCTTGTGGAGCATGGGGCAGAGGCAACTGGGGTCGACCCCTCTGCCGAACTGATCCGGGAAGCCCAACTCATCGACTCGGAACTTGGCGAGACCATCCGCTATGTGAACCGGTACGCAGAAGATACCGATCTGCCCGGACAATCTTTTGATGCCGTCACCGCTCTGCGCGCTTGGCACTGGTTTGACGGAGAGGCCGCTCTGAAAGAAGTGAAGAGGATCCTGAAGCCGGGTGGAGATCTCCTGATCATTGACTCCGGATTTGTCAGTGCCGACCCGATTGTGCGAGAAACGATGAGCCTCCTAAAAAAAGAGATACCCGGACGGATCAAGCCCGCCGGAAGAAAAGCTGGCTCCGGACAATTTATCAACAGCTTTCCGGTGGAGTGGTTTGCCGAATGGCAGGCGCACGGATTTGAGCTGAAAGAGCTGTACAACGAGGACTATACGGTGGATTTCACCTTGGATACGTGGTGCGAGCGGATCAAGACGCTCTCATGGATGCTGCATCTGGAAGAAGGAAAACGCAATCAGATTATGGAGAGCCTGAAGCCCCATCTGACCAGGCTGTTCGGAGACCGTGACTATGATGTCGCTCATAAAATCCATGTGGCCATCCTGAAAAATGTCTGAGGGGAATTCAATGCTGAAAAGCAGTCTGGAAAACGGTCTGTTCATGATGGTTGTCATGATTCTTTCGCAGCTGATCTTTTCTCGGGAGATTCAATGGGGAATGGCGTTCGGTGTGAGCCTCCTCGGCACTGTGTTTTATTTCGTTTGGGAATGGGCCAAGGTGCCTTACGACTGGAAAAAGCGAAGTGGAGATTGAGCGGCATCCGTACAGGCGATGGTATACTTGTTCTGACAACTGTTTGACCAGAGGAGCGAAAGTTCGTGTTTATTACTGATGGAGCCAAAAAACTTTTGGATGAATATCTGGCCGCGCACGGCCTGGGTGGATTGCGGCTGACAGTAGAAACGGGCGAGTTCGGCCCCCAGTTCGCCATCACCTTCGATGAGCCGCAGGAGTTCGATGTCGTACAGGAGATCAAGGGGATTCGTGTGGCAATCGATGCCCAACTGAGCGATACGGACCTTCTGACGCTTGATGTCGAGGAGACTCCGGAAGGCCGTGGCCTGGTGCTGCGGAGCTAACGTGCAAAAAAAGCAGGAGCGATCCCATCGGGTGCTCCTGCTTTTTATATGCGGTTTTATGGAAGTAAGTAAGTGCTCAGTTCCTCTTTTAATGAATGATTGAACTGGACCCATTGGTCAAGGTCATGATGCTTGAGCTTTTTTGCAAGATTCGGCTTGATGCCGATTAGCTTAATGACATTTCCAGTCATGAATTTCAGCGTTTTCACCAGTTGGATGAATTTTTCGATACCGCCCTCATGCACTTCTCCCACTGCGGTCAGATCAAAAAGGATGACTTCATAATTCCCCCTGAAGACGGATTGGAGGCTGCTTTCGGATATCGTATTGATCTTGTCCGCTGTGATGTCGCCGAACAGGGGAATCATGCACAGCGTGTCGGACAGCGGAATAAACGGTCCGGACAGTTGGTCCAGACGTTTGAGGACGTTTTCCAGTTCTTCTTTTTTCTCAAGAAGTTCAAAGTCGGATGAGGCCAGGCGCTGCTGGATGTCGCTTAGTTTCTGGATCAGCTCTTCATTGGAGCTGTCTTTCGGCTGGAACACCATGCCGGCCTGATTGTCCGGCCCCCACTGAAGGTGGACGTCGAACAGGACTAGCGGATCTTCTTTTGTCTTCATATTCAGCTCCATCTTGACCGGGTCCTGTCCGGCCTCCGAACTCATCCGCCCAAACTTGCTTATCGATTCCTCATCGACCAAAGATCGGATGTGCCCGCTGCTCAGGTCGAACTGATCTTCGGCAAGAGCCGAATAGCCGACAATTCTTCCGTCCCTGTTAACTTTCAAGTACGGGAGGGGAAGGGGTAGGGTTAATTGTTCCACTTTGCTGTCCTCCCGTCGCATAGTTGTGAATCCATCTTTCTGTTTCCGGCAAGTTCTGGACAATGACCGTATTTGCGGAACCGTATGAGCGAAGATCGTACATTCCCGTCAGGCGTCCTCCTATAAGAACAGTGGGATTTTCCGGCAGCCGGCTGAAAGCTTCTGTGTACTCCTTTAGCTTGGGCAGATGATACACAATGCTGACGGATAGCCCGATGACGTCCGGCTTCCAGCTTTCCGCTGTCTGAAGGGCGTATTCCAGCGGCAGGCTCGGCCCGAAATACCGGGTTTCCCAGCCCTGTTCCTGAAACAGGCTGTCGGCCATTTTCAGGCCGAGATAATGCTGTTCACCGTCGAGACACAGGAACATCGCCTTGCCGGAAGTTGAATCTTTTCTGCGGTTGAACGACAGTTTTGACAGAATGAAATCACACGTCGCGGTTGCCAGGTGTTCATCGGCCACTGTGATTTCATTGGTTTCCCATAGGTGGCCAATATGCCGCATGGCAGGGGTAAGGAGGTTGTGATAAATCGCGGGCCTGGTTGTTTCGGGATAATCCCCAATACATGCCCAGGCCTTGTCCACATCTCCTTCAAGCAGGCAGAAAGCGAGCGTTTCAGCGTGTTTCATTTTTCACCTCTTCAGTGCGGGGGTCTTCCTCAAGAGTTTGGACGGCGTTTGACAGGAATAAGCGGTAACTTTCGGCCTGTTCACTTTTGTCTTCCACGAGCAGGGACCGGATGATTTCAAAGTTATCGGTAAGGTGCTTCGTCTTCATGGCGTGTCTGGTTAATATTCCGTTGAGCCAGACCGCATAGTCGGTGAAAATTTTAGTATCATTCAGCTCATAGGCGGTCTGGAGATGCTTCATATGATGATGGTTATCTTCCCGGCACTTGGCTTTTCCACGTTCGCCAAATCGTTCAAGGAGGGCCGGCTCGAGTTCATAGATCTTTTCGGTTACCTGATTGACGATTTCATCAACGTTCACTTGGCCACCACCTTGAACTTGGACACCTTCGGAATGATGGAGGCGAGCTCCTGATCCGGATACTTCTTCTCCAGTTCATGGATCCGGCGGAAGTCCTCGCTCCGTGCCCAGTTTAAATAATTTTCTTTTGTATCGAATATCAGCTGCACCGTCAGCTCACCGGGACGGCGGTCGTTCTGCAACAGCAGGAAATCGACAAATCCTTCGGCCCGGTCGACCAGACGGGAGCGGTTTTGATAGATCCCGATGACTTCCTCCGATTTTTCCGGGGGAACATCAAATGTTGAAAAGACGGTGTACATCAGTTTTCCCCCTTTTTCTAGCAAATCGTGTCTTGTAAGCTTACCATAATGAGCGTTCGGTGGCGCCCAATCCGAATTGTGCGGGCGTAAAAAGGGCAGGAGCATCCAAACGAATGCGCCTGCCCTTTTTAAATTCAGACCCAGTCAAACAGCCGGCCGAATGATCGGCCGATCCACATCAGCATCCCCCACAGGAGCCTGAACGGCCAGACAAGCAGTTCAGGGAACCACAGAAAGAATTCCGTAATGGCGCTTCTGTCCTTTTTCCTCTTCTGGCCTTGCCCGTCCTGTTCCTGTCCGTTCATCAGCTGATCTCCTCCTGTTTGGTTTCTTCTTATTAATCATTACGGTTAACTGAGGAAAAAGGTTTCATTATCCTGTGGGAATTATCGAACAATTTGTTCTGTCAGGATTGACAAGTAAGTCAGAGCCTTCATACAATAAATTTAAACATTCAAACGAATATCATAATGAGGTGAAGCCATGACATCCGAGAAGGTCAGCAACCTGTCCAAAGATACATGTGATACTTTTTCCTGCGACGAAGAGAAAGTTACCCGCATCCGGGCGAAAATAGACCAGGTCAGCGGTGTCGAGATGATTTTCAAGGCATTGTCTGATGCCACCCGGCTGAAGATTGCCTATGCGCTTACATTGGAGAAAGAACTGTGCGTCTGTGACGTGGCCAACATCATCGGTGCCACGACCGCGACGGCGTCGCACCATTTGAGGCTGCTCCGGAACATGGGGCTTGCCAGATACCGCAAGGAAGGCAAGATGGTGTTTTATTCGCTGGAAGACGATCACGTTCGCCAGCTGGTCTCCATCGCGATGATTCACGAAAAAGAAGGGATCCGCCATGGAAGATAACCGGAACGTCTACCGGCTGCAGGGACTGTCCTGCACCAACTGTGCGGCCAAGTTCGAGAAAAACATCCGTGCCATCGAAACGGTAGAAGATGTCCAGCTTAACTTCGGGGCGATGAAAATTACGGTCAAGGGCGACGCTTCCATCGCGCAGCTGGAGAAGGCGGGTGCGTTCGACGGCATCAAAGTGTATCCGGAACGGGAGCGGCTGGAGAAGACGGATCCATTCTGGAAAAAGCGCGAAAACATTGCGGCGATGATCTCCCTCGCGTTCATCATCGCGGGGTATGTCGCCTACTTCCAAGTGGGGGAAACGAGTCCGGTGACCATCGGGCTGTTCGCTTTAGCGATCGTCATCGGCGGGTTCGGCCTGTTCAAAGTCGGGCTGCAGAACCTGACGAAGCTCGAGTTCGACATGAAGACGCTCATGACGGTGGCAGTCATCGGAGCGGCCCTGATCGGCGAGTGGGCAGAGGGAGCGGTCGTCGTGTTCCTCTTCGCGGTCAGCGAAGCGCTTGAAGCGTACTCGATTGACAAGGCCCGCCAGTCGATCAAGGCGCTGATGGACATCGCGCCAAACCGCGCCACGGTCAGGCGCGGCACGGAAGTCATGGAAATCGACGTGGAAGATGTCCAAATCGGCGACGTCATGCTGATCAAGCCCGGCCAGAAGCTGGCGATGGACGGCGAAGTCATCCAGGGGCAGTCTTCCATCAACCAGGCCGCCATCACCGGGGAGTCAATCCCCGTCCATAAGACTGCCGGGGACGAAGTGTTTGCCGGCACCCTGAACGAAGAAGGGGCTCTGGAAGTCCGTGTCACCAAACGGGCGGAGGACACGACGATCGCCAAGATCATCCACCTGGTGGAAGAAGCACAGGCGGAACGCGCCCCTTCCCAGCAGTTTGTCGACAAGTTCGCGAAATACTATACGCCAGCCATCATGGTCATCGCTTTGCTGGTGGCGGTCATCCCGCCTCTGATGTTCGGTGCTTCCTGGTCCGAGTGGGTGTACAGCGGGCTCGCGGTCCTCGTCGTGGGCTGCCCTTGCGCGCTCGTCATCTCCACGCCTGTTGCGATTGTGACCGCCATCGGGAACGCCGCCAGAAAAGGCGTCCTGATCAAAGGCGGCATCCATCTGGAAGAGACCGGAAAGCTGAAAGTGGTCGCCTTCGACAAGACAGGTACCCTTACAGAAGGGAAACCTGTTGTCACAGACATCGTGACCCTGTCGGAAATGGGCACCAATGAAATGCTGGCTGTATCAAAAGCGATCGAGTCCTACTCACAGCACCCGCTTGCTTCGGCGATCGTGCGCAAAGCGGAGGAAACCGGGGCAGAAACCATTCAGGCGGCCGATTTCCAGTCGATCACGGGCAAAGGCGCGAAAGCTGCGATCGGAAACGAAACCTACTACATCGGAAGCCCGAACCTGTTTGATGAACTCCTTTCTGTCCCGGCCGATGTGTCCCGGCAGGTAAAGGACCTTCAGAAGCAGGGCAAAACCGTCATGCTGCTGGGGACCGGACAGGAAGTTAAAGGCCTTGTCGCTGTGGCCGACCAGGTCAGGAAGAGCAGTGCAGCGATCATAAAGAAACTCCACAAGCTGGGAATCGAGAAAACCGTCATGCTGACGGGGGATAACGAGGCTACCGGTCAGGCAATCGGACGCCAATTGGGCCTGAGTGAAACGAGGGCCGAACTGATGCCTGAAGACAAGCTGAACTTTATTAGAACGCTGCGCAGCCAAAACGGAAATGTCGCGATGGTCGGCGACGGCGTCAATGACGCACCGGCACTGGCCGCATCCACGGTCGGAATCGCCATGGGCGGTGCCGGCACGGACGCCGCGCTCGAAACGGCGGATGTCGCCCTCATGGCAGACGACCTGGATAAACTTCCGTATACGATTGCCCTGAGCAGGAAGACGCTGACGATCATCAAGCAGAACATCATCTTCGCCATATTGGTGAAGGTTGCAGCGCTGCTTCTGGTCGTCCCGGGCTGGCTTACGCTCTGGCTCGCCATCTTCGCCGACATGGGAGCGACCGTGATTGTCGTCCTGAACTCCCTTAGATTGCTGAAAACCAAAGAATAAAAATAGCAGGCCGGGAAGACATATGCGTCTTCCCGGCCTGCTTCTTCGTTTTACTCTCCCAGTGCTTCCTCGATACAGGCGGAATGCGGGGGATAGCCCAGTTCTTCTGCTTCTCCCAGTGTCGAATCCTCAATGAAATTGGTCGGGTCCGATTCCTCGAAGCAGGAAGGCGCGATATACGTTTTATGATGATGGTCCAAGATGACTCTTGAATCCGAGCGGTTGTCCTGGAAAATAAAGAAAGCCGCTGCGGCAAGAACGACGAGCAATATGAGTGCGAAGACCAGCACCTTCAAGTTTTTTCGCATGTTTTTCTCCTCCAGTGGCTGAAATTCAAGCCAAGCATAACATGGCGACCGTCCTGAAAACCGTATGTGCCCAACATGTTCGAAAACTGTCAAAAACCGCTGAAGAACCTGTAGGTTACAGCTTTTCGGCGGTTTCTTTGGTGTTCGAGTTCAAAAGGATGACGCCGCCGATGATGAGCAGCAGGCCGGCAATTTTAAGGGGTCCGAACAGTTCATCCCAGAAAAGCACCCCGAGCAGTGCGGTGAGGGCGGTGCCCAGTCCGGCCCAGATGGCGTAGGCGAGACTAAGCGGAACGGTCTTCAGGCAGAGAGACAGGCAGTAGAAAGACAACCCGTAACCGGCTGCGACACCGAGTGACGGCAGAAGGACGGTGAACCCATCCGACAGCTTCAGCATCGCGGTGCCGAAAACTTCCGTGATGATTGAAATCGTAAGATAGAGATAGCCTTTCATTCGGCACCTCCGATATTCAGCAGAATGACGCCCGCGATGATCATGGCGAGTCCGGCGAGTTTCCGTCCGTCGAACCCTTCCTTATACACGATGACGCCGACCATGGCGGTAAGGGCGGTGCCGAGTCCCGACCATACGGCGTATGTCAGGCCGAGGGGCAGTGTCAGAAGCGTCAGCGACAGAGCGTAGAAGGCGAAGCCGTAGCCTGCAATGACGCCGAGCGTCGGCAGGGGCTTCCGGAATCCGTCAGTCGCCTTCAGAAGCGAACTGCCGGCCACTTCGCTGATGATGGCGGCCAGCAGGAGGATGTAGGCATTCATGGCATTCCCTCTCTTTTCTTCTCACTAAAACTGTACCTCTTGAGTGTGAATTTGCAAAGAGATTGAACGCAGGATCGTTGTGAGAGCCCGGCAAACCGGGAAATGTGTGCAGTTTCGGTGGACTTTCGGAATTTGCGTTTGACGGTGTAAAGGAAGGAAAGCATATAACTAAGGATCACAGGAAAGGAGAGTTCAAGATGAACAAATATATCAGGTTCGGAATCATGATCGCGACGTCGACCCTTCTGATGTATGGATTGATGTACTTAAATACCTTTAAGCTCGATCATATTTTCTTCAGCGAGACACGGGCGTATATGGCGCTGATCATGGGATCGGTGATGGCGATCGTCATGATGCTGTTTATGTGGAAGATGTATGACAAGCGCAAATGGAACATCACGATACTGGCAGCCAGTGCAGCGGTGTTGGGCTTGTCTCTTTGGCTGGTGAGGAGCCAGGCGACGGTCGAGGATACTTCCTGGATGAGGGCAATGATTCCGCACCATTCCATTGCGATCCTCACGAGCGAGCGGGCGACGATCAAAGACCCGCGTGTAAGGAAGCTGGCCGACGACATCATCAAAGCCCAAAGGGAAGAGATCGCAGAGATGAAGAAGCTGATTGAAGATCTGGAAGAGAAGGAAGATTGATGTTTGGAGGAGGACCATACGGTAGGAAAAAGAGGAGCCGGCGGCTCCTCTTTTTTGTCATGCCCGAGAGTTCCCGTAATCGTAGAAGAAAGTGCATCATTTCTTGACATTCGAGCGGTACGATGATGACAGGACATGGGGAAGGAGGGGCGTGCGTGTACGGGCTTTTTTCACAAATCAGTGCCTGGATCAGCGGGCCATTCAACACCTTGTCCTATACCTATTCGAGCCAACCGCTCTTATTTGCCCTGCTGTTGGGAATCATTGGCGCCGTTGCGCCGTGCCAGCTCACGGGCAACATCAGTGCCATCACATTCTATGGCAGCCGGACGCTCCGGAGTCGGACAGACTGGATGGATGTAGGCGCCTTTATTTTGGGTAAGGTTGTCGCATTCACCTTGCTTGGAGTATTTGCCTGGGGGTTCGGCAGGGCGTTCCAGGATCAGGTCATTGAGTATTTTCCCGCCATCCGAAAAGCGATCGGACCCATCATCGTGTTGGGCGGATTGGTCATGTTGGGTGTATTCAAAATGAAATGGCTGAACCGGCTGACGGCCAGGATTCCACAGCCGTTGAGAAAAGGAAGGACCGGATCATTCATGATGGGCGCCATGTTCTCCATTGCATTTTGCCCGACAATGTTTGTGCTGTTCTTCCTATCGCTCATCCCGACGGTCATCAGCACTTCCTACGGACTGATTTTGCCGGCGGTGTTCGGGGTGGCCACATCGCTTCCGATTTTGATCGTTTTGGGAATCATGGAGTTTTTGCATCTTGGCGGGAGCGCGATAAAGACAGGCAGGAAGATCGGCTCCATTGTCCAGAAAACCGCAGGAATGCTCTTGGTGGTGTTCGGCCTGCTGGACACGGTGACCTACTGGACGATCTGACCATCAGGGTCTGAGAGGGATAAGGAGAGAGGAAAAATGAAGAAAGTCTGTTTGTTGAGTGCAGGATTGCTCCTCGGATTGGCGGGATGTTCAAACCCGTTTGCCAATCAGCAGGACGGGCCATCCGCTGACCGCGGACATATGCAGCAGGAGGGGCATCAAGGGATGCACCACGGCCAGCAGGATGATGGCGGAATGGAAGGCATGATGGGAATGGAAGGGCATATGGACCATGACAACATCACGCCGCTCCGGGCTTCCGAAGGGACGCAGGAGCTGGCCATCCCTCCGCTGCTGAAAAGGGAGAAAAATGCAGACTACGACTATGAGGTGGTCGCACAAGCCGGCGCCACACCGTTTTTTGACGGGGTGTCCACGCAAACCTTCGGATACAACGGGGATTTGCTCGGGCCGACAATGAGGCTGAAAGAGGGAGAGACTGTCCGGGTCAAAGTCAGGAATGAGCTGGCTGAACCGACCACATTCCATTGGCACGGACTTGAAGTTCCCGGCGCTGCCGATGGTGGGCCGAGCGATGAGATCCAGCCGGGTGAAAGCAAGATCGTCACCCTGAAGGCGGACCAGCCGGCGGCCACGCTCTGGTATCACCCGCATCCGCACGAATTGACCGCGAAACAGGTGTTCAAAGGGCTTGCCGGGATGCTCTATGTGGAGGAAGCAGATGGATCCGCGTCCGGACTTCCTGATGAGTACGGAGTGGATGACATCCCGCTGATCTTCCAGGACCGGTTGTTCAATGACGAACAGCAGCTCGACTATGAGGAACTGATGAATCGTGACGGGACTGTCGGTGACGTCTCACTTGTGAACGGGACACTCCATCCGAAACTGACGGTCGAAAAGCCGCAGATGCGGTTCCGGATTTTGAACGGGGCAAATGCCCGGAATTATACGCTGCGCCTCAGCAACGGTGCCAAGTTCAGGCAGATCGCCTCGGACGGCGGGATGCTGGATGAACCTGTCGAGATGGAAGAAATCACACTTTCCGCTTCGGAGCGGGCGGAAATCCTCGTCGATTTCTCAGAGATGGATGTTGATGAACCGCTCTCGATTGTCGACGGGGACGGAACGGTCCTGTTGCCGTTGGATTTGGCATTTGATCCGGGAGCAGTGGAAGCCAAGCCGTCATCCTGGGAATCCGGCGAGCCGTTTGTGACGGAGGAAGAAAAAGCGCTGCCGGTCTCCAAGGAGATTGAATTGTTCGGGATGATGGAGATGGTTACGATCAATGGCAAGAAGTTCGACCCGGACCGGATCGACTTGAGGCAGGAAAAAGGTGTCACCGAAGTGTGGGAAGTCTATAACAAACCGGATATGATGGGCGGCATGATCCATCCGTTCCACATCCATGGAACACAGTTTAAAATTCTTTCCCGGGACGGCAAAGAGCCGGCACCGAACGAACGCGGCTTAAAAGACAGCGTGCTGATCGAGCCCGGGGAGCGGGTCAGGCTGCTCGTGACGTTCCCGGAGAAAGGGATCTATATGTACCACTGCCATATTCTTGAACATGAAGACAACGGAATGATGGGGCAGGTGGAGGTGTACTGAGAACAGCTATACAGAAAAGCAGGGGCTGGGCTGTCTGAAAAGTCGGATTCAGCTCCCGATATGGCAAACGGCACGGACGCCGGGAGACACCTGCGGGAAAAGCCGGGCTGTCGAGACCTGCTTCACGCAGGGCTCGGCGCCGGCCCGCGGTAAGCGACCAGAGTCCGTGCCGTTTGCTGTTTTTATCGTGTTCATGACTTTTTGGACAGCCACTGCTAGTTTTTGGTTGCGGGCTTTTCCCCTCAAGCCGGCATCGGCGTCGGGGTTGGCTCTGCGAATCCTTCATTGTATTTCTCGTCAATATGGTTGCGGATCTCTTTGAGGGACTTGCCTTCTTGTGCCATGTTGATGGATTCCACGGCAATTTCCAGGCAGACCGGGCAGCGGGTGCCGTGATCGTCCCAGACGATGGCGCCGTCTTCCTGAACTTCGGATACAAAGCAGTTGAGGTTGCTGTTGTGGCCTGCACTTTCCCCGCATCCGCAGTAGCACGGGATCCATTCAAGAAGATCGGAGGCGGAACCGGCAGCCTGATAAATCACCCGCATGTCCTCCGGTTTGTCATCAAGGAAACTCGGCAGCATTGCTGCAGACGCCGTAGTTTCTTGTAGATCTCCGTTCGGCAGGCGTGTCTGATTCCCGGTTTCCGCGGTCTCCGAGACCATCTCTTCGTGGCTCTC
This sequence comes from Bhargavaea sp. GQ12, assembly GCF_059758705.1. NCBI lineage: Bacteria > Bacillati > Bacillota > Bacilli > Caryophanales > Caryophanaceae > Bhargavaea > Bhargavaea sp. GQ12. The sequence goes on along the minus strand of NZ_JCAXEU010000008.1, from coordinate 108,322 downwards.
AGGTTCTGTTCCGGTTTCGTTGCTGCAGGCAGCCAGGAAAAGGGAAAGCGCGGCTGCACCGTATATGAATGATTGTTTGATTTGATTTCACTCCTTGAACGGGTCTTCATCGTGGAACAGAGCCGTATCCCGGACACTGTCCAAAAGGCTGCCCCCGTTACTTCCCGGACAGTTCTTCCTCTGTGACCCATTTATGATTTTTTACTACTTCCTCGCTGTTTTTTGGCACAAAGTCGACCATATAGACGGTTGTCTGTTCGGCAGAGTCGATGGTCGCAGTCGCGCCGTCCATGCCCGGCATGTGGTCAGCGGTGATCGTGACTTCCTCTCCCGGTTCAAGGGTGGCTTCACCCGGGTCTTCCAACTCTTCATGGACAACCCATTTATGATCTTCCACCGGCTCGCCGCCATCAGCAGGCGTGTAGGTCACCGAGTACGCGGTGGTTGAATACGCCCCGCTGACCGTCGCCTCTACCCCGTCCATGCCCGGCATGTGGTCGGCATTCATCATGACCTTACTGCCGACCGGGTATGCCGGATCTTCCGCTTCCGTCAGACCGTCCGGAACTTCCCCTGAAGAACTGCCATGCATGGCATGGGAATCGTGGCTTCCGCCGGAGTCCTGTTCAGACGATGGACCGGTCTGCTGAATGGCTGGCGTGTCGTCTTCCGCGGTGTCTGTCCCTGACTGGCAGCCTGCAAGAATGAGGGCAAACGCACATGTGGCAGCAATCGGTTTCCATTGCCAAAAGGTCATAGGTTTCGGCCTCCTTTTTGATCACCTCCAACGATACCCATCTTTCATGCAGGTTCTGTGCAGAACCGGTGAAAACTTGTCGAGAGATTTCTGCACAGAAAGTCCATATACCTGATATAGAATAGAATGGAAACCGGCTGAAGGGAGGTTGTGTTGTGTTCAGTAAGCTGTCGATCCGGCTGGGCCTGATCTTATTCGGTATTCTGATGGTCATGGAACTGCTGCTCTACGTGGGCCTGTATGTGTTTCTTGTGGATGAGCGGGTCGATGAAGTATCGGGGCAGTTGCTGGCAAGGGGAAACACCCATCGGGATGTACTGGAAGACACTTATGACGAAACCACCTTGAGCCATGTTACGGTCATGGAGTCGGCATCGGATTTTATCGTGGTCATCACGGATGCGGAAGGCGAAGTCATCAGGCAGTCCGGCCCGGCCGATCCCGCTTTGACAAAGACAATCCGTGCTGCCGATGATGAGTCCGTTCCGCACGCCGGCCGGGTGATCGAATCAGACTGGAGAGAAAATAAATACATCGCCACTGACAGCCCAATCACGATCGGGGAGAGGCATTACGGACATGTCTATATGTTCGCGCCCACTTCGATCATCCGGGAGATGCTGGGAGAACTTGGCGGGCGTTTCCTGACGGTCGGGATTTTGTCGCTTCTGCTCACTTTGCTGGTCATTCCGTTTTTGACACGGTTCATCACAAGGCCGCTTCTCCGGATGAAGCGGGTGACGGAGCAACTCGCGATGGGGGGTCATCCTGCCGGCCTGGATACCGGACGCCAAGATGAACTGGGCGATCTGGCAAGGTCCATCGGGAAGCTTTCCAAAGACTTGGACCGCTTGAAAAACGAACGGAACACGTTTCTGGCCAGTGTGGCACATGAGCTTCGTACACCGATGACGTACATCCAGGGGTATGCGGACCTTGCCATGAAGCCGGGTGTCAGTGACGAGGCACGCGGGAAATACAGTGCGATCATCCGGGAGGAAGCCCGTCATTTAAGCAAGCTGGTCGGCCAATTGTTCGAGCTGGCCCGCCTGGACCAGAATGACTTCACGGTCAGATTGTCCCCGGTGAGGCTATCCACACTTGCGGATTCGGTGCTTTCACTGGTGAGGCCCGCGTTCGAAGAAAAGGGGGTCGGGCTGTCATGCGACATTCCGGACCGCTTGGTCGTGAGGCTGGACCCGACACGCTTCCAGCAAGTGCTCTTGAATCTGTTGGATAACGCCCTGAAGCATACACCGGCAGGAAAGCAGGTGCGCCTGCGGGCGATAGCTTTAAAAGACTCGGTCAGGGTGGAAGTGGAAGATGAAGGGGAAGGAATTCCCGAAGACGAACTTTCGACGGTGTTCGAACAGTTTTACCGGGTGGATAAGTCCAGGTCAAGAAAAAGTGGCGGTACCGGATTGGGACTTGCAATCGTCAAGGAAATCATTGAGGCACACGGCGGACAAATCCGGGCGCATCGTAAGCCCGCCGGCGGGACTGTCATGACCATATCGCTTGAGAAGGAGGGAGACGATGGCACGCATACTTCTGGTTGATGATGAGCCGATGATGTTGGATCTTCTTCAATTGTTCCTGGAACCGCACGGCTTTGACTGCCTGAAAGCAGAGTCGGGTGAAGAGGCGCTTAAAATCGGGGAGCAGACGGATCTGCACCTTGTGATTTTGGATATCATGATGCCGGACATGGACGGGTGGGCGGTATGCAGGGAAATCCGCCGCAGAACCGCCGACCTTCCGATTCTGATGCTGACGGCCATGGGGGAAACGGCGGATATCGTGAAGGGGCTGGAAACCGGAGCGGATGATTATATGGCCAAGCCATTTGAAGAAGAGGAACTCGTCGCCCGCGTCCGCGCCCTTCTTCGCCGGTCCGGACGGCAGGATGTCCTTGAAACAGAGGGTCTCGTCTGGGAACGCGACCGCTTCAGGCTCAAATTTCACGGTACGGACATCCGTCTGACGCCGAAAGAGTTTGAGCTTCTCGGTTTGCTCATGAGGGAACCGGGCCGCGTGTTTGATCGGGAAACGCTGCTGGGGCATGTTTGGGGATGGGATACGGAAACCGAGGGAAGGACGGTCGATTCCCATATCCGCAACCTCCGCGAGAAAATCAGGTGTTCCGGATTCCCGATCGACCGCCATCTCCTTACGGTCCGGGGAGTCGGTTACAAGTGGGATACAAGAGGAGAATAAAAAAGCAGGAGGCGATGGGGCCTCCTGCTTTTTGCATCTTTTTCTTATGCGGCGTTTCTGCATGCCTCTGCGCACTTCTGGCACGCCTCTGCGCATTTCTGGCAGTGATCGTGGTCGTGCTTCCGGCATTCTTTAGCGCACGCCTCGCAGATTTCTGCGCAGACTTTTGCGAGCTGCGAGACAAACGGTGAGTTGCGAGTGATTGCCGCTTCCAGGTAAGAGCAGATATCCGCACATTCCCGGTCCAGACGGATGCATTCAGCCATCATTTTGACGTCTTCTTCCTTCAGGCATGCGTCAAAACAATGGTTGCATGCAGCCATGCATTCATGGAGTGTTTTCAGAAGTTCCTGATGCTGTTCGTGTGGCATGTGATCAACCTCCTGGTTTGTAATGGGTTCTTCAGTTGTCTGTGTTCCCTCAATGTGAACGCCGGAAAACCTCAAATGCAAAAGTGCACCAAAACTCCTTTGAAAATGCAAACAGCATGCAGACTGCGGCAACTGTTCTTGTAAAACATCATTCCATCTATTAAAATAATTCAGACAAGATAGAATGTTTCTGAAGGGAGAGGTTTTCATGTTTGCTTCGCTGACGCCGATCGATTGGAAGAGAAGAGCGGTCAAGTATTATCCGGATAAGATTGCGGTGATCGATGAAGATAAGGAATTTACGTATAGAGAGTTCGCGGAGCGCGCGGACCGGCTGTCCATTGCCTTGCACAATGCCGGCATCCGCGAGGGGGACCATGTCGCGGTCATGCTGCCGAACACGCACTATATGCTCGAATGCTTCTATGGCATCTGCCAGATCGGGGCGGTCATGGTGCCGCTCAATTACCGGATTTCGCCTTCGGATATGGAGTATATCCTGAACCACAGCGATTCCAAGATGCTCATCGTCGACGAGGAGTTCACGGCACCGATCGCAGAAATCCAGGACAAGCTGGGCTTCGACAAGTTTGTCGTCGTGAAAGTGGACGGAGCGGAGCACGGCCTGCCTGCCAAGGATTATGAGTCATTCATCGGGGACGTGCCGGAAGATGCGAAGGTGCCCGAGGTGGAAATCGATGAGAACCAGCTGCTCACGTTGAACTATACGAGCGGCACAACGTCCCGTCCAAAGGGCGTCATGCTGACGCACCGCGGCAATTACCTGAACGCGGCGAACTTCATGTACCACCTGAGCGTGAAGCATGACGACGTCTACCTCCATACGCTCCCGATGTTCCATGCGAACGGCTGGGGCGGGGTTTGGGCGATCACCGCGGCAGGAGCGACGCATGTGTGCTTGCGGAAGGTCGTGCCGTCTACTATTCTCGACTTGTTCGAAGACAAGAAGATCAGCCTGCTGTGCGGCGCTCCGACAGTCGTCAATATGCTCGTAAATGAACCGAAGGCCCAGGAAGTGAAGATCTCGACAAAGCCGCGCATGGCGACGGCAGGCTCCCCGCCGGCGGCAGCACTGATCCAGCGCGCACAGGATTTGCTCGGTCTTAATATGATGCACGTCTACGGTCTCACCGAGACGTCGCCGTTCATCCTGTACAATGAGTGGAAAGCGGAGTTCGACGGGAAGTCCGCAGACGAGCAGGCGGCGATCAAGGCGCGCCAGGGCATCGAGCTGGCCTTTAACGGCGAAACGAAAGTGGTCCGCGAAGACGGCACCGAAGTCGCCTGGGACGGAATGGAACTTGGCGAGATCGTCACACGGGGCAACGTCGTCATGGACGGTTACTACAAGGATCCCGAAAAGACCGCCGAAGCAATCAAAGACGGCTGGTTCCATACCGGTGACCTTGCCGTCACATTCCCGGACGGCTACATTGAGATCCGCGACCGCGCCAAGGACATGATCATCTCGGGCGGTGAGAACATCTCCTCGACCGAGATCGAAGGCGTCCTCTACAAGCACGCCTCCGTCCTGGAAGCGGCCGTCATCGCCGTGCCGGACGAGAAGTGGGGCGAAGTGCCGAAGGCGATTGTCGTCCTGCATGAGGACCGCGCGGCGACCGAACAGGAGATCATCCAGTTCTGCCGCGACAACATGGCCCACTTCAAGGCACCGAAGTCGGTCGAAATCGTCAATGCCCTCCCGAAAACCGCAACCGGGAAACTCCAGAAGTTCAAGCTGCGGGAAATGTACTGGGAAGGCGCGACGAAAGTGAACTGAATAAATGGAAGGAAGCCCCGGACGGGTGTCCGGGGCTTTACATTTTGGTGCATTTGGCTGTCAGACCCTGAGGGATCCGCGGAACCCTCTGGCTGCGTAGTACGAATCGGCACCGCTGTGATAGAGGAAGACGGTGTCATACCGGCGGTCGCAGAAAAGGGCGCCGCCCAGTTTGCGGATGCGTTCCGGAGTCTGGATCCAGCTCGATGTCTTCTTGTCGACCTGCTCCAGCTCCTGCAGATGCCGGTACTCCTCCTCCGTCAGCATCTCGATGCCCATCTCGGCGGCCAGATCCATCGCGGAATTCTCCGGCTTGTTCTTTTTCCTCTTCTCGAGTGCCTCCCGGTCATAGCAGATGCTCCGGCGGCCTTTCGGGCTTTCCGGCGAGCAGTCATAAAAGAGGTATTCACCGGTTTCCGTGTCTTTCCCGACCACATCGGGCTCGCCTTCGGTATCTTCCATGGCCTGGAGGGAGCGGAGCTTGTCCGGAGCGGCTTCCAGCCGGGATTGGACGTCCGCCCATTCGATGCCTTCGTGGCGGTGCATGTTTTCTTCGAAGCGGGTTTTCAGTACGTTGAGCAGTTCTTCCTGGTTTTGTGTCATGGAGACGCCTCCTTGATCAAGGGATAGGTTCAGTATACCGAATTTTCAACGGGCGGTCCGGGGAGAATCAGTGGCCGACTTGAAATAAGAAGGGCGGAGTTGCAATAAGGGTGCTGTAGTTGAAATATGGAGACCGAGGTTGCAATAAGGAAGCCCGGTTTGAAATAAGGAGGCTGAAGTTGAAATAAGGAATGCGGAATTGAAATAAGAAAGGTCAAGTTGCAATAGGGCCTCCCAAATTGCAACTTGGGGACCAGAATTGCCACATGGCATCCAGAGTTGCCACATGGCACCCGGAATTGCCACATGGCATCCAGAGTTGCCACATGGCACCCGGAATTGCCACATACGCGTTGCCTCAAACAAAGCCGGAAAGTCCCGTAACGGACTTTCCGGCTTCCACATTATCTCCCTTTAAACTCAGGCTTCCGCTTTTCCGCAAATGCGTTCAGTGCCTCGATCCGGTCTTCCGTCGGGATCGTCACTTCATACGCCTTGCGTTCGATGGCGAGCCCGGTCTGGATGTCGGCGTTCATGCCGTGCTTGATGGCGAATTTCGCCTGCTGGAGGCCGATCGGACCGTTGGCGAGCATCTGGTCGGCGAGTTCTCCGGCTGCGTCCAGGAGCTGCTCCGGCGGTACGACTTTCGTGACGACGCCGTACCGGTAGGCTTCTTCGGCCTTCATCCGCTTGGCGGTGAGGATCAGTTCGAGTGCTTTCGCTTCGCCGATCAGGCGGGGCAGGCGCTGTGTGCCGCCGGCGCCCGGGATGATGGCGAGGCTCGTCTCGGTCAGGCCCATGACCGCCGTTTCCGAGGCGACGCGGAAGTCGCAGGCGAGCGCCAGTTCCATTCCGCCGCCGAACGCGTAGCCGCCGATGACGGCGATCGTCGGCTGGGGCAGGTTTTCGATGGCGGTGAATACTTCGCCGATTTTATAAAGATTCCGTTTTACATGCTGTTCCGGCAGAGTTTTGCGTTCCTTCAGATCGGCGCCGACGCTGAATGCACGATCGCCGGCGGCCGTGAACAGCACAACACGGATGTCCGGGTTGATGCGAATTGATTCGACGACCTGCCCCAGTTCAGAAATCAGTTCATAGTTGAATGCGTTCATCGCGGCCGGCCGGTCAAGCGTTACGATGCCGATATGGCCTTTTTGTTCATAGCGGACGGTTTCCATATTCAATCCCCCTCATTGTGTGAAAAATCCCCCGTTTACAAAAACATTACCATGAGGCGCCACGTTCCGCCACTGCATGACAGAAAAAGGTCATTGCATAAACAAGAAGCAATGGGGTAAGATAAAAATACGAACAGATGTTCTTTTCTTCAGAAGGAGGGGAGGGACAGTATGCCATTGATCCCGCCGGAGGCACTGCCTCACTTTGAAAACCAGATCTACCTGCCGATGCTCCTCATCATTCTGGAGCGCGACCGGCTCGCATTCGAAAAAGGCCCGTTCAAGCTCAAGCGCCCGTACCTTGCGATGATCGCGGAGGCGGAAAAGCTTGTGCAGAAGGACCTGAAGGAATCGCGTCTTTACATGCGCCGCCACTCAATGAAGGTGATCAAGGGGAACCATGACGACATGTTCACGGAGTATGTATTCATCCATGGCGGCTACGAGGACCACCGGCGCTACCTGAACGTCAGATTGCGCAACCGGTCGGAGGAATTGCTTGGAGTTTACCTGGCGATGGGTGACCGCGCCATCTAGATGAATTCCCGGTCGAGCCCGGGATGACGCAGATAGTACTGCATCCGGGAAAACTTCTTGTCCAGCCGGCAGGCGAGGGCATACTGACGGTTCATTGTCTGGATCGAGACGTTCACCCGGATGGTGTCGCCGTTTTCCAGCAGCACCTCGCAGGAACTGGAGTTTCCCCAGTAATCTTCGATGCCGTGCAGCCCGATCCAGACATTGCTATCGGATTGCGGCGAAAGCGTCGGGAGAAAGATGCACGGCATCCCCATGTCCTGGACGATCAGCACAGGGACTTTATGATGATTTCCGATTAGCTTGCTGGAAATCTGAATGGCCTGCCGAAGCGTGGTCCCATACATCTCACAGGCCCGCTTGAGGGTATTGAGCGGCCTGCTGTCGAGCAGGAGCTTTTCTTTCTTCTCCGTAACGACCGTGCAGACCTTGCCATCAATCACTTTAGGCTCAAGAGCCAGTGTGTCGAACGAAATATAATAAGGAGATGCCAGCCGTTTCATGTCCAAAATAGATGACCCCCTGACTATGTATACATCTAATTATAGAAATCGCTGGAAATAAAGCAAGACTTATTTCTTATTATTGCTAATTAACTGTGAATATCGAAAATTTAAAAATAACCGTTGCATCCGCCACCCGTTTGCATATATAATAGGAAAAAGCGCCAGGTGGTGAATGGAATGGAACATTACTATTCGTACGCGGAATTCCTGAAGGCGGTCGGCAAGGGTCAGGCGAGTCCGTCTGAGCAGCTGCTGAACGATATCTACATGGACCTGTTCCTGAAGCATGTGCACCGTGAACAGACGAGGGAACGCCTGCTCAATCTGATCGACGAGGCACTGGACAAGAAAGACGTGGAGGCCTTCAATCTGCACACCGAACAGCTGAATGAGCTGGAAGACGACGAAACCGTGAAACCGTAACGCTGGAGGATTGCTGACATCATGCCGAAATCATATTGTTGAACCGTCCGTACTGAAGGGGATTTGAGCCCTGTGTGCGGGCGGTTTTGTGTGTCCGGACGCGTTCAGACATGCCGTCCGGGAGAGGGGAAGGCCGCTCCGTTTTCTCAAAAAACCGGTATCAGATTGATTGAAAACACCTGTTCGCTTTTTGCTCGAGAAGAATAGGGGAATATGATACGATAGTGACATTATCGAGAGTTCCACGAACGCAATCGGAAGGGGACGGGACATGGTCCAGAAATTTGAACTGCAGGCACCGTATGAGCCCTTGGGCGATCAGCCGAGGGCGATCGACCGGCTGATCGCCGGTGTAAATGAAGGCAAGCGGCATCAGACGCTCCTCGGGGCGACGGGAACGGGGAAAACGTTCACCGTCTCGAACGTACTGACGGAAATCAACAAGCCGACGCTCGTCATCGCACACAATAAGACGCTCGCCGGCCAGCTGTACAGCGAGTTCAAGGAGTTCTTCCCGAACAACGCCGTCGAATACTTTGTCAGTTACTACGACTACTATCAGCCCGAGGCCTATGTGCCGTCGACGGATACGTATATCGAAAAAGACGCGAGCATCAATGATGAGATCGACAAGCTGCGCCACTCGGCGACGTCTTCGCTGTTTGAGCGGAACGACGTCCTGATCGTGGCGTCCGTGTCGTGCATCTACGGTCTCGGTAACCCGGACGAATACCGCGAGATGCTCGTGTCGCTCCGGGTGGGCATGGAAATCAGCCGCAACGAGCTGCTGCGCCGGTTCGTCGACATCCAGTACAACCGAAATGACATGAACTTCATCCGCGGGACGTTCCGCGTGCGCGGCGACGTCGTGGAGATCTTCCCGGCATCGCGCGATGAGCGGTGCATCCGGATCGAGTTTTTCGGCGATGAGATCGACCGGCTCCGCGAGGTCGATGCGCTCACCGGGGAGATCCTCGGCGACCGCGACCACGTCGCGATCTTCCCGGCATCCCACTTCGTCACGAGGGAAGAAAAGATGAAAAAGGCGATCGCGAACATCGAGGCCGAGCTGGAAGAGCAGCTGAAGGCGCTGCGCTCGGAGGACAAGCTGCTGGAGGCCCAGCGGCTCGAGCAGCGCACGCGCTATGACCTGGAAATGATGAAGGAGATGGGATTCTGCTCGGGGATCGAGAACTATTCCCGTCACCTGACCCTGAAACCGGCGGGGGCGACGCCGTACACGCTGCTTGACTACTTCCCGGACGACTTCCTAATGGTCATCGACGAAAGCCACGTGACACTTCCGCAGATCCGCGGGATGTACAACGGGGACCAGGCGCGCAAGCAGGTGCTTGTTGACCACGGGTTCCGCCTGCCGTCGGCGCTTGACAACCGTCCGCTTAAGTTTGAGGAGTTCGAGGCACGGCTCCGCCAGGCGATCTATGTATCGGCGACGCCGGGCCCGTACGAGCTCGAGCACACCCCTGAGATGGTCGAACAGATTATCCGGCCGACGGGGTTGCTTGACCCGGTCATCGAAGTCCGCCCGATCGAAGGGCAGATTGATGACCTGATCGACGAGATCCAGGAGCGCGTACGGAAAAACGAGCGCGTCCTCATTACAACGCTGACAAAGAAAATGTCCGAAGACCTCACCGACTATCTGAAGGAAGTCGGCATCAAGGTCAACTACCTCCACTCCGAGATCAAAACGCTCGAACGGATCGAAATCATCCGGGAGCTGCGGCTCGGAACCTATGACGTGCTCGTTGGGATCAACCTCCTGCGGGAAGGGCTCGACATCCCGGAAGTGTCGCTTGTCGCGATTCTCGACGCCGACAAGGAAGGGTTCCTTCGCTCCTCGCGTTCGCTGATCCAGACGATCGGACGCGCTGCGCGTAACTCTAACGGGCATGTCATCATGTATGCCGACAATATGACCGACTCGATGCGAATCGCAATCGATGAAACGGCGCGCAGACGCGAGAAGCAGATCGCCTATAACGAAAAGCACGGCATCACACCGACGACGATCAATAAGCAGATCCGCGAATCGATCCGTGCGACGCACGAAGCCGATGAGACGGCAACGTACGCGGAAAAGGCGACACAAGGGAAGAAGCTGACAAAGGACGAGAAAGCAACGCTCCTCGCTTCCCTGGAAAAGGAAATGAAAGAAGCGGCAAAGGCGCTCGACTTCGAACGGGCTGCCACGCTCCGCGATACGATACTCGAACTGAAAGCAGAGGGGTGAGATCCGCATGAAAAACAAGGAAATCGTCATCCAGGGCGCGCGTGCGCATAACCTGAAAGACATTAATGTCACCATCCCGAGGGACCAATTGGTCGTCGTGACCGGCCTGTCCGGCTCGGGCAAATCCTCGCTTGCCTTCGACACGATCTATGCAGAGGGGCAGCGGCGCTATGTGGAGTCACTGTCCGCCTATGCCCGGATGTTCCTCGGACAGATGGACAAGCCGGATGTGGACGCGATCGAAGGGCTGTCGCCGGCGATCGCGATCGACCAGAAGACGACGAGCCGGAACCCGAGATCGACCGTCGGGACGGTCACGGAAATCTCCGATTATCTCCGGCTTCTGTATGCGAGGATCGGCAAGCCGATCTGCCCGAACCACGGCATCGAGATTTCCTCCCAGACCGTCGAGCAGATGGTCGACCGGGTGATGGAACTGCCGGAGCGCACACGCCTCCAGATTCTGGCGCCTGTCGTCTCCGGCCGCAAGGGAACGCATAAAAAGCTTCTGGAAGACATCAAGAAACAGGGCTATGTCCGTGTGCGGGTCAACGGGGAACTGTATGACCTGGACGATGACATCGACCTGAACAAAAACAAAAAGCACGACATCGAAGTCGTCATCGACCGGATTGTCGTAAAAGATGATGTGGAAGGGCGACTCTCGGATTCCCTGGAGACGGCGTCGTCGCTTGCCGGAGGACGCGCGATCATCGACGTCATCGGCGGGGAAGAGCTGATCTACAACGAACACCATGCCTGCCCGGTGTGCGGATTCTCGATCGGAGAGCTGGAGCCGCGGCTGTTCTCGTTCAACAGCCCGTTCGGCGCCTGCCCGGAATGTGACGGCCTCGGCTCCAAGCTTGAAGTCGACCCGGACCTTGTCATTCCGGACAAGAGCCTGACACTCGCGGAAGGCGCGATCGCCCCGTGGGAGCCGACAAGCTCCCAGTATTACCCGGAACTTCTGAAGGCGGTCTGCAAGCATTACGGGATTTCCATGGACGTGCCGGTCAGCGAGCTTCCGGACAGCCAATTGGACAAGGTCCTTTACGGTTCCTCCAGCGACCGCATCCACTTCCGCTATACGAATGAGTTCGGAAAAACACGCGACAACCATATCTACTTTGAAGGGGTGCTCAAGAACGTCGAGCGCCGGTACCGTGAAACGAGTTCCGACTGGATCCGGGAGCAGATGGAGAAGTATATGGCGGAGCGCCCTTGTCCGGTTTGCCGGGGAGACCGGCTCAAGGAAGAAGCGCTTGCGGTGAAGGTTGCCGGCCTGAACATCTCCCAGGTGACCCGTTTCCCGATCACCGAAGCCGTGGACTTTTTCCACGGGCTCAACCTGTCGGAAAACGACCGGGCGATCGCGAATCTGATCCTGAAAGAGATTAATTCACGGCTCGGTTTCCTCGTGAACGTCGGTCTGGATTACCTGTCGATGTCGCGCGCGGCGGGCACGTTGTCCGGCGGCGAGGCACAGCGGATCCGGCTGGCGACCCAGATCGGCTCGAAGCTGTCGGGTGTCCTGTACATCCTCGATGAGCCGTCGATCGGGCTTCACCAGCGTGACAACGACAAGCTGATCGGCACGCTCAAGGAAATGCGCGATCTCGGCAATACGCTCATCGTCGTCGAACATGATGAGGATACGATGATGGCCGCCGACCACCTGATTGACATCGGGCCGGGTGCCGGTCTGCATGGCGGGGAGATTATCGCGCAGGGCACGCCGCAGGAAGTGGCGGATGATCCGGATTCCATCACGGGTGCTTACCTGAGCGGCCGGAAGTTCATCCCGGTCCCTGCGGAGCGCCGCAAGCCGGACGGCCGCACTGTCCGCATCGAGGGCGCAACGGAAAACAACCTGAAGACCATCGACGCCGATTTCCCGCTTGGCCAGTTTATTGCCGTCACGGGCGTTTCAGGCTCCGGAAAATCGACGCTCGTCAATGAAATCCTCTATAAGACACTGGCCCAGAAGCTGAACCGGGCCAAGGCTAAGCCGGGCGCTTATGCGGCCATTTCGGGACTTGAAGAACTCGAGAAAGTCATCGACATCGATCAGTCGCCGATCGGGCGCACCCCGCGTTCGAACCCGGCGACCTACACTGGCGTGTTCGACAACATCCGCGACCTGTTCGCTTCGACCAACGATGCGAAGGTCCGCGGCTTCCAGAAAGGGCGCTTCAGCTTCAACGTCAAGGGCGGACGGTGTGAGGCTTGCCGTGGGGACGGCATCATCAAGATCGAGATGCACTTCCTGCCGGATGTCTACGTCCCGTGCGAAGTGTGTCACGGACGCCGTTACAACCGGGAAACCCTCGAAGTCCGTTACAAAGGCAAAAACATCTCCGACGTGCTCGACATGACCGTATCCGACGCAGCAGTGTTTTTCGAAAATATCCAGAAGATCCACCGAAAACTCCAGACGCTCGTCGATGTCGGTCTCGGCTATGTAAAGCTTGGCCAGCCGGCGACGACGCTTTCGGGTGGGGAGGCACAGCGGGTCAAGCTGGCATCCGAACTGCACCGACGGTCCAACGGCAAGACATTCTATATTCTTGATGAGCCGACGACCGGGCTTCATGCGCATGACATTTCTCGTCTGCTCGAAGTGCTCCACAGGCTCGTCGACAACGGCAACACCGTCCTTGTCATCGAGCATAACCTTGACGTCATCAAGACAGTCGACCACATCATCGACCTCGGGCCGGAAGGCGGCGATCGCGGCGGCCAGATTATCGCTACAGGGACGCCGGAAGAAGTGGCCGAAGTGCGCGAATCTTACACGGGTCACTATCTGAAGCCGATCCTTGAGCGCGACCGGAAGCGGACCGATCAGCTTTTGGCGGAAGCGGAAAGACGGGCCTGACGGATTTTTCGGATATCTCAGTGAAACTTTTCCCGTTCCCGGCACGTAACATAACTATCAACGGAAGCGCCTTGCCGCTTTCGAAGGAGGAACGCATATGAAAGACGAGAAAAGCCGTATTCTGGACATGCTGGAACAAGGGACAATCAGCGCAGACGAAGCATTGCGTCTTTTGGAGAAGTTCGAAAGCAACCGCGAAGCCGTGAAGGAAAGCCATCCGGAAATCAATGACGGGCAGGCGGACAAGCCGGCGGCGGATCCGCAGCAGGCAGTCGGCGGCGGTGAGGAAGCGGACAACTGGCAGGGAGATTTCAGCCAGGACGCCCAGCCGGAAGGGGAAGAGCACCGCTCCGGAAAACAGGCATCGATGGATGACTTCCTGGAAGACGTCCGACGTGACTTCACAACATTCGGTAACCGGTTCATGCAATTCATGCAGACGGCGGTCGACCGCGTAAAGACATTCGATATCGACAAGCCGTTCGGTGATCCGGTCGTCTTCCATGAGACATTCACGAAGAGCTCGGAAGGCATCGAAGAGATCAGTGTCGACCTGTCGATGGGCAGCTTTGACATCCGCCTCGGCGAAGGGGAAGAATTCCGCGCCGAGTGCGAGGTGAAGGTGCATCGTGCCGAGGACGAGGCTGAAGCGAAGCGGGAATTCGAAGAGCGCTTCCTCTTCATCACGGACGGCAACCGACTCCGCATCACGAACGACCAGAAAATGACCCAGGTGAACGTCGTTCTCCATGTGCCGGAAAAGCAGTATAAAAAGCTCGCGGTTCGCATGTTCAACGGCACCTTTGCATCCGGTACCGGCCTGACCGCGGCACAGGTGCGCGTGCGCACGGCCAACGGCAAGATCGAGGCGGACAATCTTCACTTTGATGAGGCTGAGTTCGAGACCGCGAATGGCGCCATCCGCCTGAAGGATATTCATGGCGAGCAGGTCGAAGCGGAAACGCTCAACGGTCGGATCGACATCGACGGCATGCTGAAGGACATCGAGGCCCAGTCGGTGAACGGACACGTCATCGTCACGACACGCGACGCCGAGTCCCGCAAGGTGGAAGCGACCGCCATGTCCGGAAGCGTCGAAGTGTATGTACCGCAGGAAGCCGGCATTGAAGGAGAAGTCTCCTCAAACTTCGGACGCATGGATATTCGCATGCATGACGTCACCCGTACGAAGGAGCAGGAGCAGCTGCTCCAAAAATCCATCCGGTTCCGCAAAGAAGGCGGCAACCCGGACCTTCCTCCGCTCCGCATCAAGGGAGAAGCCAAGACAGGCACCATTATCGTAGGCTACATCGGAAACTAAAGAACATCAAAAGGACGGAAGGCTCAAGTGGCCTTCCGTCCTTTTTTGCATTTGGGCGTTTAATTTGCGAAAGTGACGAATCGGTCGTCGAAAGTGAAGAAAGCCTCCTTGAAAGTGACGAATCCTCCCGTGAAAGTGACGAATCGCCCCCTGAACGTGACGAACCGGCACAACTCCCCAACCGCTTTACTGTCCCTTGCCGTAGTACCAATTCACCACGGCGAATGCGATGGCGCGTGCGCATTGCCTTCTGTACCTGTCGTTTTTCAAAAGGGCCGCCTCCTGACGATTCGTCATGAATCCGCACTCGAGCAGGACTGCGGGCATGCGGGTGTTGCGCACGACGGCAAAGTCGGCGCGCTTCACCCCTCGGTTTCTGCGGCCGGTGGCAGAGACGAGCGCCGCCTGTATATGCCCGGCGAGCAGCTCCGACTGGCGCTGTGCACGTGGATAGATAAACGTTTCGATGCCATTCGCCTCATTCCAGCCCGTGCCGAACGCATTGGCATGGATCGAGACATAGGCATCCGCACCCCAGGCGTTCGCCTTGCGGACGCGTTCCGCAAGCGGAACATCCCGTCCTGCTTCGTGAGCCGTCATTACCGTGATCCCTTCCGCTCTCAGGAGCTTTTCGGCATACGCGGATACCGAAGCATTGAATGCAAACTCCAGCATCGATCCGTCGGGCGTCCGCTTTCCCGGTGTCGCCGGTCCATGGCCGGCATCCAGCATGATTTTCTTCAATTCACTCCACCTCCGACTGTTACATAGAGACAACGGGCCAGATGTATACGCTTGCACGGGGCATTCCAGATAAAAGCGATGTTCATTAACCGAATCTTTGTTAGAATATATGGCATGGCCGACATTCGGCAGCGAAGGGGGCAATGCCGATGGATCACGTGACGGTAAAAGACGTGATGGAACGTTTCGGACTTGAACTATCAGCGGGTGCGGAAGGGATCGGACGGCATATCGCCAGCAGCGACATCTCCCGCCCGGGACTCGAAGTGGCCGGTTTCTTTGAATATTATCCGGCAAACCGTATTCAGCTTCTGGGGAAAAGTGAAATTTCATTTTTCTCGATGCTGCCTCGCCTTGATAAGATGGAACGCGCCCGGAAGCTTTGCTCTCCGGACACGCCGATGATTGTCGTCTGTCACAGCATGCGGATTCCGCCGGAGCTCGTGGCTGCGGCTGAAGAGGAGCAGGTGCCGGTCCTCTCGTCACCGATGACGACGACCAAACTGTCCAACAAGCTGAGCGACTTCCTCGAAAACCGGCTTGCACCGATGACGGCGGTACACGGTGTCCTGCTTGATATTTATGGGCTGGGCGTTCTTATCACCGGCAAGAGCGGCATCGGCAAAAGCGAAGTGGCGCTCGACCTTGTCAAGCGCGGGCACCGGCTCGTCGCAGACGACATGGTGGAGATCCGCCAGGTGGCAGAAGATACACTGGTCGGCAATCCGCCGGAGCTGCTTCGCCACCTGCTTGAGATCCGCGGGCTCGGCATCATCGATGTGCAGATGCTTTTCGGGGCAAGTGCCATCCGTGACTTTAAGCGGATTACATTGATCATCGATCTGGAGCTCTGGGATCCGGAGCGTACGTATGACCGGCTCGGGCTTGAGGAGGAGAAGCTGAAAATTCTCGATACCGAGCTGACAAGGCTTACTGTTCCGGTGCGCCCGGGAAGGAACATGTCGTCGATCGTTGAAGTCGCGGCGATGAACCACCGTATGAAGCAAATGGGCATGAATGCCGCTGAACAGTTTTCGGAGCGGCTGAACGATATGATCGGGCGGGAACAGGACCCGTCCTACTAAGCCGGCATTTCCGGTGAGCATGGAAGAAGGGATCAATGAATGCAATTTTCTCTCGCGGCGATCGATCCGATCGCCTTTTCTCTCGGACCGATTGACGTCCGGTGGTACGGAATCCTCATAGCGACGGGGATTGTGCTGGGGTTCCTCGTCGTCCAGCGGGAAGCGGTGAAGCGGGGTCTCCACCCTGACTTCATGACCGATTTCCTTATCTGGGCGGTGCCGATCTCAATCATCGGTGCCAGGCTCTACTATGTCATCTTCCAATGGGAGTACTACCGGGATGACCCGGGTAGGATCTTCCGGATATGGGAAGGCGGACTCGCCATACACGGGGCACTGATCGCGGCAGTGATCACAGCAATCATCTACACGAGAAAGCGGGGCGTGTCGTTCTGGAAAGTCGCGGACGTCACGGCGCCTGGACTGCTCATCGGCCAGATTCTCGGCCGTTGGGGCAACTTCGTGAATCAGGAAGCGCATGGCGGACCGGTCGCCGATGACTGGTGGGGTTATTCTGCGCTTCCGGATTGGCTCGTGAACCAGATGACGATCGAAGGCGTGACCTACCATCCTACATTCCTCTACGAGTCTGCGTGGAACCTGGTCGGGCTGCTTCTCATCCTGTTCGTGCTCCGGCGGATCAATCCGCTGAGCGGCGTCATTTTCCTGTTTTATGTTGCCTGGTATTCATTCGGGCGGTTCTTCATCGAGGGCATGAGGACAGACAGCCTGATGGCTTCCGGCCTGAAAGCGGCGCAGATCGTCTCGATGATCGGGTTCTTCGGGGCGATCCTGGTCTTCCTCATCCGCCGGTTCGCGATGAACATCCGTACACGCTATAAAGAATAAGTCAGCAGAAGGCCCGGTAGCGGGCCTTAACGATTAGCAAAGGAAGTCGAACTGAAACATGTCTACTTTACGCAAAGGAATCCAGGCGGGGCTGAATACTACGTGGACGCTCGGCAAGATCATCTTCCCGATCACGCTGCTTGTCGTCATCCTGCAGCATACCCCTGTCCTTCCGTGGATCATTGATCTTGTCGCGCCGCTGATGGGCCTGTTCGGACTGAGCGGCGAGGCGGCTATTCCGCTTGTGCTCGGCAACGCGCTGAATCTGTACGCCGGCATCGCCGGCATCCTGTCACTTGAACTGACGGTCAAGGAAGTATTTATCCTCGCCGTCATGCTGTCGTTTTCACACAATCTGTTTATCGAATCCGGCGTCGCGATGCGGGTCGGGGTCAAACTGTGGATCATCCTTGTCGTCCGCTTGGGACTGGCATCGATTTCCGCCATTTTGATCAACCTGTTCTGGAAGGGCGGAGCGGAAATCGCGCAGTATGGTATGGCGCCTGCACCCGAAGCGGCGCCGGAAACCTGGGGAGGCATTGTCCTGCTCGGTTTTGAAAAGGCCGGATTCGGCGTCCTGCAGCTCGCGGTGATCGTCATTCCGCTCATGGTCGCCATCCAGTTCCTGAAGGACGGCGGCTGGATGCAGAAGCTGTCCTCCAAGTTGGGGCCGCTCACAAAGCTGATCGGCGTCCAGCCAAATGCCGGCATGACGCTTGCCACAGGGCTGGTCGCAGGACTTGCAATGGGGGCAGGAGTGATGATTCAGGCGGTAGAAGAAGACGGTGTCAGCAAAAAGGATGCGACTCTCGTGCTCATTTTCCTCGTCAGCTGTCACGCAGTCATCGAAGATACGCTGATTTTCGTGCCGCTCGGCATCCCGATCTGGCCGCTTCTGCTGATCCGTGTCGTTACGGCGTTCGTGCTGACCATGGCGGTGGCGTGGTTCTGGAAGAGGGCGGAACAAACCAAAGAGAAGGGTGTCGTGCTGCATGGCCAATAAAATCGAAACGATTCTGTTCGACTTTGACGGAACATTGTTTGATACGAACGACCTGATCATCGAAACGTTCATGGCGGTTCTCGGAAAGCATTTTCCCGGACGGTATACCCGTGAGGACTGTCTCCCTTTCATGGGCCCGCCGCTGCGTGAGACGTTCGAGGCGCTGGCGCCTGAAAATGTCGAGCAGCTGATGGAGGAATACGTAAACTGGAACCTGGAAAACCACGACAAGCTCACGGCAGAGTTCCCGGGTGTCTCTGAGGTGCTCAAGAAGCTGAAGGAACGCGGCCTCAAGATGGCGATCGTGTCTACAAAGCGCAACAAAACGATCCACAGGGGCCTCGGCCTCATGGATGCGGACGGCATCTTCGACATCGTGATCGGATTGGACGATGTCACTCATGCCAAGCCGCATCCGGAGCCGCTCCAAAAAGCGATGGATGCACTGGGTGCCGATCCGTCAACGACCCTAATGGTCGGCGACAATTCGCATGACATCGACGGCGGCCGAAATGCCGGCACGCTCACAGCGGGCGTCGCATGGAGTGCAAAGGGCAAAGACTTCATGGAGTCGCTGAAGCCCGACTATATGTTGGACGCCATCGAGGACCTGCTGGAGATCACGGACCGGACGGTTGATGCCGGATGAGACGGACCGACCGCCATCCGGCACCGGTTAAAGGAACGAACCCGCTCTGGCATATGTACCGCACTGTTTCTTTCTTCAAGGTCGCCAAGAATTTCTCCGTCATCCAGATCGGGCGGTACACGCCGTCACTGTCTGTGAAACGGTGGCTTTACAGGACGTTCCTCGGCATGGAGATCGGGGAAAAGACGGCGCTTGCGCTGATGGTTGTCCCGGACACGATGTTTCCGGAACGAATCCGCATCGGCCAAAATTCGATCATCGGTTTCAACACGACGATCCTTGCACACGAATACCTGACCGATGAATACCGGCTCGGCGACGTCGTCATCGGCGACAATGTAATGGTCGGCGCGAATACGACGATCCTCCCGGGTGTGGAGATCGGGGACGGCGCCACTGTCTCCGCCGCTTCGCTCGTCAACCGCGATATCCCGCCCGGCAGCCTCGCCGGCGGAAACCCGGTCCGTATCATCTACACTGCGGAACAACTGAAAGAACGGCAGAGAACCCCCCGTCAAAGCTGACGGGGGGTTCGCCATTTCGTGGGGAGGAGTCAACGTCTCACGCCGGTATGTTAACGTTTCACGCCGGTATGTTAACGTTCACTCAGGTATAGCAACATCTCACCCCAGTATGTCAACGTTTCACTTTCTGATCCCGACACAGCAGCGGTACGAGCCTTCGCTAGAATCATGCCCATCCATTACCGGCGACCGGCAGGCCGACTGTGTGATATAATAGGTAGCTGATAACCTTTGAACATTTTGTGACATTACGCGGCGATGCCGCTTCCATATCCGGAGGAATTATTTTTGAACAATCACTCTCAACAGGGAAACCATAAAAAAGTCATCAACTTCATTCCGAACGGCGAATTCTATTACAAGAAGGCGCTCGGGGCGCTGAAGCGCGACGAGGTGGAGAAGGCCCACAAGTTTCTCAGCAGGGCGGCGGACCTGAGTCCGGAGGATGCTGATATCCTCCTGCAATACGCCATCCTGGAGATTGACATGGGCCGTTTTGAGCATGCCCGTGATTTGCTGATGGCTGCCCATGACTCCGGCCCCGAGGACCCGGATACGCTGTTTTATCTGTCCGAGGTGCATGTCAACCTCGGCTATCTGCGGGATTCGATCCGTTACGCTCAGCGTTACCTCAAGCTTGCCCCTGAAGGGCTTTACCGTGACGAGGCGATGGATATCATCGAGTTTTCCGAGCATGAACTGTACGGGCTTCCCGATGATGCCGAAGGTGATGGGCGGCTAGACTACATCCTTGACCGCGGCCGCCGGCTGATGGAGTCCGGGGAATTCCGGGAAGCCGTCAGCCTGCTGGAATCGGCGATCGAGGAGCACCCCGACTTTTGGGCCGCCTACAACAACCTGGCGCTGGCCTACTTCTATATCGGAGACACGGAGCAGGCGGAAGCGCTTTTGAACCAGGTGCTTAAGGGGGACAATGGAAATCTCCACGCACTCTGTAATTTCGCAGTGTTTCATTTTTACAAGCAGGACGCGCAGGCGCTCGAACGGGTAGTCTCCATCCTGCTTAAAATCCGCCCGATGCTCGTCGACCACCGTTACAAACTCGGCGCTACGCTCGCACTGGTCGGCCGCCACGCAGAAGCGTTCAACTGGCTCCGGGGCCTTCAGCGCATCGGGTTCGAGGGCGATCCCGGCTTTTATTTCTGGCTGGCGCATGCCGCCGCCATGATCGGCGAAGAGAAAGTCTCGCGCGATGCGTGGACTGTGCTTGTGTCCATGGATCCTTCCAAGGAAGGGAAAGAGCCCTGGTTGCGGGCACGGATTCCCGATACGCCGGAAAACGACCCGAAGTTCGTCATCGGTAAACTGAACAGCGGTGAAGAAGGACTCCGGCTGCTCGGCCTGTTCCTGACGGGCAAGTCGATGTGCCGGGAAGACATCCTCACCCATCCGGAATGGCCGGACGTAGAAAAGATGTCAACGACGGAAAAGCTGTTCCTTGCGAACGGTCTTGGTCACCGGCTCCCGGGAAGGGACCGAGGAGAGCTTCTCTATAACCGTGTATTCGAGGCAACCGATCTGCTGTACAGCAGGTACGAGCCGCTTGGCGAGGAGGATATGCCCATCCTCGAGATGTGGTTCCTCATGTGCAGCCGGGCCATCGAGGAAAGCTACGCCTTCCGAAATCCGCCCGCAATTGCCGCATCAGCTGAATATATGTACCGCTCTTCGCTGCAGTCAGGCACGACCAAAAAGGAGATCGCCGAGTCATACGGCATCTCTGTGAAGACATTGACAAAGTATGTCAACGAACTGTTCCGCTTCCTGCCGTTCCCGCGCAGTTAGGCAGAAATGTTGAGCCTGCGCCGCAAATCGAATAGCATGAAGGCAGACAGGTGTTCACATTTAAGGAGGAACTTTTCATGGCTGAAGATAAAATTTATGATGTCATCATCATCGGAGCCGGTCCTGCCGGCATGACGGCGGCGGTCTATACAAGCCGTGCCAACATGTCCACGCTCATGCTCGAGCGAGGCATCCCTGGCGGCCAGATGGCCAACACGGAAGACATCGAAAACTATCCGGGATTCGACAGCATCCTCGGTCCGGACCTCTCCAATAAAATGTTCGAACATGCGAAAAAGTTCGGCGCCGAGTATGCATACGGCGATGTGTCCGAAGTCCGTGACGGTGAAGAATACAAGACGATCGTCGCTGGCGGCAAGGAATACAAAGCCCGCTCGATCATCATCGGCACAGGAGCGGAATACAAGAAGATGGGCATTCCGGGAGAATCCGAGCTCGGCGGCCGCGGCGTAAGTTACTGCGCGGTCTGCGACGGTGCGTTCTTTAAACAAAAGAACCTCGTCGTGGTCGGCGGCGGAGACTCCGCGGTTGAAGAGGGTGCTTACCTGACCCGCTTTGCGGACAAGGTGACCATTGTCCACCGCCGCGACGAGCTCCGTGCACAGAAAATCCTTCAGGACCGTGCTTTCGCGAACCCGAAAATCGACTTTATCTGGAGCCACACCGTCAAGTCGATCAACGACCGTGACGGCAAGGTCGGAAGTGTCACACTCGTCTCGACAAAAGACGGCAGCGAACGTGAATTCGAGGCGGATGGTGTGTTCATCTACATCGGCATGGTGCCGCTTACTGCACCGTTCAAATCGCTCGGTATTACCGACGGGAACGGCTATATCCCGACCGACGAACATATGAAGACTTCCGTTCCCGGCATCTTTGCGGCAGGGGATGTGCGTGAGAAAACACTTCGCCAGGTCGTCACGGCGACAGGCGACGGCAGCATCGCAGCGGAAGCTGCACAGAAGTATGTCGAGGAATTAAAGGAAAAAATCGGTTCAAAAGCCTGATTTAACACTTTCTTAACCGCGCTGTAACAGCGCTGCAATAAAAAGGGTGTATAGTTTAAAGTGTAAATTGACCCCCCTTTATGATAGCAATACATTTTGACGGCACCGGCACGCCCGGATGCCGTCCTTTTTTGCATTCCTTTTGTATCGCCTTTCATAAGCATAGTATAATAAAGGGTAGAATGTTTTCCGGAAGGTGGGGAGACCGATGCAGCGGATTGCCAATCTGTTGGTCATCCAGGACGAAAAGGTCCTGTTATTGAAGAAACCGCGCCGCGGCTGGTATGTCGCGCCGGGTGGGAAGATGGAGTCGGGAGAGTCCGTCTATTCGGCCGCTATCCGGGAATTCACGGAAGAGACCGGGGCGATTCCGGTCGAACCGCATTTGAAAGGAATTTATACGATGGTCATCCGGGATGAGGAAAATACCCGGACCCTTGATGAGTGGATGCTGTATACATTTGCTGCGCGCGGCCTCGAAGGAGTACCTTTTGAGGAGAACCGTGAAGGAAAGCTTGACTGGCATGGCGTCGGCGAACTGGATACCTTGCCGATGGCCGAAGGCGACCGGATGAATCTGAAATTTGCAGCCGGAAGCCCAGGCACCCAGTACGGCACATTCACCTATACGGAAGAGTTCAGACTGCTCGGGGCGGAACTGCAGCAGTCGGCAGAAAGGACGGATCCATGATGGAGAAAACCCAAGAAAAAACCGACAGCATGGAGCTTGTCGTCATCACCGGAATGTCCGGTGCCGGCAAGACGGTCGCCGTACAGAGTTTTGAGGACCTGGGATACTACTGCATCGACAATCTGCCGCCGGAGCTGCTTCTCACATTCCTGAAGCTTTTGGCGGATTCCGACCGGAAGCAAAGGCGTGTGGCTGCCGTCATGGACATGAGGGGCAGGGAGTACTTCGATTCCCTTACCGGTACACTGGATCAGATCGAGGCTGCTGAAGGCTTTGACCTGCAGGTGCTCTTCCTCGATGCCGATGACAGTACGCTCGTCAAGCGCTATAAGGAAACGCGCCGCAAGCATCCTCTGTCCCACGGCGGGCTCGTGAGCGACGGGATACGAAAAGAGCGGGAGATGCTTTCCGAATTAAAAGGAAGGGCTCGCTACCTGTTCAATACGTCCTATCTGCGGCCGCGCGAGCTCAGGGAGAAGATTGTAGAAAGCTTCTCGGAAACAGAAAAGGGCACGTTCACGGTCAATGTCATGTCGTTCGGCTACAAGCATGGTATCCCGATTGATGCAGATATCGCGCTCGATGTGCGCTTCCTGCCGAACCCGTACTATATTGAGGAACTGAAGCCGCTTACCGGCCTCCAGCGGGAAGTCTATGAATATGTCATGAAACAGAACGATACAAAAGAATTGATCCTGAAGCTGGAAGATCTCTTCCGCTTCCTCATCCCGAGATACAAGGAAGAGGGCAAGGCGCAGCTTGTCATCGCGTTCGGCTGCACGGGCGGCCAGCACCGCTCCGTGTCACTTGCGGAGTACTTCGCGGAGAAGCTGAGCGGGGAGTACAAGACGTCGGTGACCCATCGGGATATCAAACACAGAAAGGGCTGATCCCATGCCCGCTAAAAAGGGGAAGAAGCGCATTGTGGCAATCGGCGGGGGAACCGGCCTGTCCACGATTCTGCGAGGTCTGAAACAATATGATGTCGATCTGACTGCCATTGTGACCGTCGCGGATGACGGAGGCAGCTCGGGAAAGATCCGCAAAGATTATATGATTCCGCCGCCGGGTGACGTCCGTAACGTCATGGCGGCACTTTCCGACGTTGAGCCGCTTGTACTTGAAATGTTCCAGTACCGCTTTTCCTCTTCAGAAGGGCTCGGGGGCCATTCGCTCGGAAATCTCATGCTTGCCGCCATGACGAACATTACGGGAGATTTCTCGAATGCAGTGGCTGAAATGAGCCGATTCCTGAACATCAAGGGACGCGTGCTGCCGGCCGCGAACCAGATCATCACGCTCGGAGCGGAACTCGAGGACGGCTCGATCATCAACGGTGAGTCCAAGATTCCAGTCTATGGCCATCGGATCCGGCGGGTGTTTTTGATGCCGGACGAGGTCGAGCCGCTTGATGACACAGTGCGCGCAATACGCAAGGCCGATATGATCGTCATCGGGCCGGGCAGTCTGTATACAAGCATTTTGCCGAACCTGCTCGTTCCCGGAATCGGGGACGCCGTACTTAAATCGAAAGCACGCAGGCTCTACATATGCAACATCATGACCCAGCCGGGCGAGACATCGTCGTTCAGCGCGTCGGACCATGTCCGCGTGATGTACGACCATCTTGGCGGCAGGTTCCTCGACGGTGTCGTCGTCAATGATGGCACGGGGCTAGAGGCCGTGGTGGAGGATTATCGCCAGCGGCAGTCCGTCCCGGTGCCGGGTGATGTGGAGAGCCTCGAGGAACTGGCGGATGATGTCATCCTGGCAGATATTGCGACCATCGTGGGCGGACATGTCCGCCACGACGCGGGCAAGGTGGCAGAGCTGATCTGCAGCTACCTGGACAGCCCGGACGGCGCAGCTGTCTGATCAGGACGGCAATCCGTGAAAGGAGAGGAAGCCGGTGTCATTCGCATCGGAAACGAAAAAAGAACTGACGCAGGTGGAAATGGACGAGTGCTGCACCCGCGCGGAGTTGTCGGCCTTCATCAAGATGAACGGGGTTTTGTCGTTTTCAAACCGGCAGATGAGCCTGGACGTCCAGACGGAGAACGCAGCGATTGCCCGCAGGATGTACACGAATATGCGGCGGCTCTACCCGTACAAAGTGGAGCTGCTCGTCCGTAAGAAAATGCGGCTTAAAAAGAACAATGTCTATATATGCAGGATCCGGGAGGGCGCAAAGACCATGCTCGAGGATCTGAAGATCACCGGTGAGGGAATCAGTTTTGCAGAGGGCGTGTCAGCAGAGATCATCAAGGATGACTGCTGCAGAAGGTCGTATTTGCGAGGCGCGTTCCTGGCGGGAGGATCGGTCAATAATCCGGAGACTTCGTCTTATCACCTGGAGATTTTCTCGCTTTATCAGGAGCACAGCGAGGCGCTGGTGGAGCTGATGAACGCATATTATCTGAACGCAAAGTCGATCGAGCGCAAAAAAGGGTTTATCGCCTACCTTAAAGAAGCAGAGAAAATTTCCGACTTCCTCAGTCTCGCGGGCGCGCACTCGGCGCTCCTCAAGTTCGAGGATGTCCGGATCGTGCGGGACATGCGGAACAGCGTCAACCGCCTCGTCAATTGCGAGACGGCCAACCTGAACAAAACGATCGGTGCTGCGATGCGCCAGGTGGAGAATATCCAGTTTATCGATAAGATGATCGGAATCGAAGGCTTGCCGGAGCGGCTGCAGGAAATCGCGCGTCTCCGTGTCGAGTACCAGGACGTCACGCTGAAAGAGCTTGGCGAGATGGTTTCGGGCGCGGCGATCAGCAAGTCGGGTGTCAACCACCGCCTGCGCAAAATTGATGAGATCGCAGAAAAACTCCGCAAAGGCGGCGTATCATTGAAGTGAGTTTGTTCTTGTCCTTTTCGGTCTTCTCCGATACGATAAAGGAATAGACAAGCAACCGGTTACAAAGGAGGAAGTCGGCCATGACCGAACGGACATTAGAGGTGAAACTGAAATCCGGCCTGCAGGCCAGGCAGGCGGCGCTTTTCGTCCAGGAAGCGAACCGTTTCTCCTCGGACATCTACCTCGAGAAGGGGACGCGCAAGGTGAACGCAAAAAGCATCATGGGAATCATGAGCCTTGCAATCGCCAAAGGGGTGGAAGTGACGCTGAGTGCGGATGGACATGATGAGGAAGACGCGGTCACTGCGCTTTCTGCAATCATTGAAGATGAAGCGGCCGGCTGATAGGCAGCCGTTACAACTGAAGACAACAAGAAAAGACCCGGCAGGCTGCCGGGTCTTTTGACTTCTTACTTTTCTTCTTTTTTGTTAGGAAGCTCGTTCCGTTCAATGATATGGTCGATGAGTCCGTATTCCTTCGCGCGCTCAGCAGTCATGAAGTTGTCGCGCTCTGTATCGCGCTCAAGTACTTCAAGTGGCTGGCCGGTACGTTCTGCAAGGATTGTATTAAGCTTTTCGCGGAGGAAGAGGATGCGTTTTGCCGCAATCTCGATTTCCGTCGCCTGGCCCTGTGCGCCGCCGAGCGGCTGGTGGATCATGACTTCTGCGTTAGGAAGTGCATAACGCTTGCCCTTTGTTCCGGCCGCGAGGAGGAATGCGCCCATTGATGCCGCCATGCCGATGCAAATCGTCTGCACGTCCGGCTTGATGAACTGCATCGTATCGAAAATCGCCATGCCGGCTGTGATGCTGCCTCCCGGGCTGTTGATGTAGATCGAGATGTCCTTGTCCGGATCTTCAGCCTCGAGGAAGAGGAGCTGCGCGACAATGGAATTTGATACGTTATCGTCAATGCCCGAACCGAGCATGATGATGCGGTCTTTCAGAAGCCGCGAGTAAATGTCGTACGCCCGCTCACCGCGGTTCGTCTGTTCGATTACTGTAGGGATGAGATTCATCTGTTCGTCCTCCTTTGAGTGGATGAGTAAATACCTGCACTGGAACACTATACCCTCCAGCCCTTGAAAATATCATAAGCTATTTGGTCAATGAAGGTCAAATGAGACGCTCCGTCTAAAAAGAAAAAGGGGCTTGCATCCCGGACATCATACTTGTATAATGAAAACTGTCGTCCGGTAAGGAGACTATGAATGTTCTGCCCTCGTGGTGCAACGGATAGCACGTAAGATTCCGGTTCTTAAGATGTGGGTTCGATTCCTGCCGAGGGCGCTGACAGACGCATCACCTTTATAGGTGGTGCGTTTTTTTATTGTTCCCTGAAACGTGCGGTTGTCTTTTACTCCCTGCTTGATTCCACATTCCCTGAATCTTTTCCTTCTTTTGTACGTAGAGAATAATGAATAGGCCATTGTTTCAAGGAGAAATGCGAATGGGTAAGGTAGGGGTAGATATCGCAGGTAAGAGAGGGGATTAAACTGATGAGAAAGATGATGGGTCCGATCCTGATCATTGTAGGGATCCTGGTCGTACTGGCCGTTATGCTTGTGCCAAAATACAATGGATTCGTGAATCTGGAGGAAGACGTCAACCAGGCATATAGCCAGATTGAAAACCAGCTGCAGCGCCGGATGGATCTGATTCCAAACCTCGTGGAGACCGCGAAGGGCTACGCAGCGCATGAAGAAGAAGTCTTCACGGACATCGCCGATGCGCGCTCTCGTCTCGCAGGGGCGGGATCTCCTGAAGAACAGGCCAATGCCAACGAAGAACTGACCGGCGCACTGAGCCGACTGCTGGTCATCGCCGAGAATTATCCGGACCTGAAGGCGAACGAGAACTTCCGCCAACTCATGGATGAGCTTGCAGGGACAGA
This sequence comes from Bhargavaea sp. GQ12, assembly GCF_059758705.1. Taxonomy (NCBI): domain Bacteria; kingdom Bacillati; phylum Bacillota; class Bacilli; order Caryophanales; family Caryophanaceae; genus Bhargavaea; species Bhargavaea sp. GQ12. Next base: position 80,344 of record NZ_JCAXEU010000008.1, on the reverse strand, counting down.
AAACCGGCTTGCGGTCGCGCGGATGGATTACAATGAAGCGGCTACTGAATATAACCGGAATGTCCGGAGATTCCCGGGCAATCTGGTCGCCGGCATTTTCGGATTTGATCAGAAAGAGTACTTCGAAGCGTCGGAAGCCGCACAGGAAGCGCCGAAAGTCGATTTCGGGGAGTACGGTAACTGATGAAGCGGATCAGCAGGACTCTTCTGTTCGTCCTGCTTCTCTTTGCCGGGACGCCCGCTCTGGCGGCGGAGCCGGACGTACCGGAACCGATTGGAGATAACATTTATGTCCAGGACCATGCAGGCATCCTGACAGCCGATCAAAAATCTCAGATTGTTTCAATGGCTTCGTCTCTTGATCAGGGAACAGGCGCACAGATTGCAGTTCTGACTGTACCGTTTGCGGTGGAGATACCGGAGATGTATGCACTCGAGGCGCTGAGGGAGTACCAGCTCGGCGCGGCGGGCGAGGATAATGGTGTTCTGCTGCTTGTATCGACGGTCAAGAACTCGTCTGAAAAACGGGCATTTGAAGTATCAGTCGGTTATGGACTCGAAGGGGCTCTCCCGGACGGTAAAGTGGGAAGGATACTTGATGAATATGGTGTCCCTTATCTTGCAAACGAGCAACCTGCTACGGCCATCATGAACGTGTACCGTGTTCTTCACAACGAGGTGGCTGCTGAATTCAACTGGGAAGGCACTGTCGAGCAGCCTCAGCCTTATGCCGGCTCCGGCAACAGCAATGGAGGCGGCGGAATCAACCCGATTGTCGCGATCATCATTATCTTCGTGCTAGTCAACATGTTCTTCGGCGGCGGAGGACGCGGAGGTGGCGGAGGCCGGGGACCTGGCGGCAGGCGCCGCAGGGGCGGAACAATCATCTTTGGTCCGGGCTCCTTTGGCGGCGGAGGTGGCTTCGGAGGAGGCGGCTTCGGCGGTGGCGGCGGCTTCACCGGAGGTGGTGGAGGCTCCGGTGGCGGCGGAGGAGCCGGCCGGGGCTGGTAATCTGAAAGGAAGTAGGAATACACATGAACGTTACATTGTATGTCGGCAACGATTGCCCGCTATGCGACGAAGCTTTGCTTAATCTGAAACTTGCGGCGGAGGATTTCCCGCTTGATGTCGAAGTGGTCGATATCAAGCAGGATGACCAGCTGCACGAAAAATACATGCTGATGATTCCGGTACTGGAGAAGGACGGCCAAGTGCTGCTCTATGGAAACATCGGCTACGGTGATGTAATGGAAGCGCTCCTGTAGCGCTTCTTTTTTTGGTTAAAAAGTTTGCAACTCTGCATTTCGTGGAATACAATAAGTACGTAGTGGGACATAATTTAAATCACCGGGACATATAAAGTCCCGAAGTGAGGAGGATGTCCATGGATGCGGGGACACAGTCTTTGCTCAGTATTCTCCCTGAACTTCCTGACTTGCTGTCTGTGCGGTACAGCATCCTGAATGCTATACGGCAAGAAGGCCCTGTCGGCAGGCGTTCGCTCGTTGGCCGGAAAAACCTCAGTGAGCGTGAAGTCCGTGCAGTTTGCGACCTTTTGCGGCAGCAAGGGCTGATTACGGCGGAAACTTCGGGCATGAAAGTCACAGCTGAAGGGGAATCCGTTCTTGACACATTGCAGCCGGTTGTCAGCCAGTGGACAGGACTTGAAGAATTAGGGACTGAATTAGGCCTGGAATTGGGTATACAGAAAGTGGTGGTTGTCCCCGGCGGGGATGACGATGACTTGGTCAAGCGGCGGATGGCGAGAGCGGCATGTGCCCATATGGCCGGAGTACTCAATGAAGGATCGGTCGTGGCAGTAACCGGAGGAAGCACCGTCGCGGCAATTGCCGATGAAGCGGCAATCGCGGGACTCCCGGGAGGAATCAGATTTATCGCAGCCCGCGGCGGCACAAGCGGTGACGTGAAGTCGCAGGCCAATATGATCGCGGCTATGCTTGCGGCTGCCACGGGGGGAAGCTGGACACCGCTCCATCTCCCGGAGACGCTCGCTGAATCATCGATCGGCCCGCTTATGGAAGAGCCGTCGGTGGTGGAAGCGATGGCTCTGTATGATCAGACGGACTGTATCGTCCACGGCATCGGTGACGCCCTTGAACTGGCACACCGCCGTGGGGCTGATGAAGAAATCCTTAAAAAGCTGGAGAAAGAGGGAGCGGCTGCGGAAGCGTTCGGATACTACCTGGACCGTGACGGCTCGGTGATCCATCGCCTCCGCACAATCGGGCTCAGCCGAAGCCAGATCGACCGTATTCCACATCCGCTTGCCGTGGCGGGCGGGATGGAAAAGGCGGGGCCGATTCTCGCCTATATGAAGCAGGCACCCGGCAGGACAGTCCTCGTGACAGACGAAACGGCTGCCATGGAAATGCTCCGCCTTTCGGGCGGAGAAACAAAGTAACGTTTGGAAAATTACTGATAAAAACCGGAGGGATTCAGATATGGCATTGAAAGTGGCAATCAACGGATTTGGGCGGATCGGACGAGTGGTCTTCCGCCAGGCTTGGGACAACCCGGAACTCGACATCGTGGCGATCAACGACCTGACAGATGCGGCGATGCTCGCACATCTTCTGAAGTATGATTCCGTGCATGGCATTTTTGAAGGGGAAGTCAGCAGTGACGATGAGCACCTGATCGTAGCAGGCAAGAAAATTCGCGTCTTTGCGGAAAAAGATCCTGCGGCTCTTCCTTGGGGCGACCTCGGAATCGACGTAGTCCTCGAATCGACCGGTGTCTTCCGCGACCGCGAATCGGCCGGCAAGCACCTTGAGGCGGGGGCCAAGCGCGTACTTCTTTCGGCACCGGGCAAGGGTGACATCAAGACGCTTGTCATGGGCATCAACGAAAGCGACTTTGATCCGGAAAAGGACGATATTGTTTCGAATGCATCATGCACGACAAACTGTCTGGCACCGGTCGTCAAAGTCCTCAATGAAAAGTTCGGCGTAAAAAAAGGACTCATGACAACTGTCCACTCCTACACGAACGACCAGCGTATCCTTGACCTTCCTCACAGCGACTACCGCCGTGCGCGTGCTGCTGCGGAGTCGATGATCCCGACGACTACAGGAGCTGCGACTGCGGTTACAAAAGTGCTTCCTGAACTGAAAGGCAAGCTGGACGGCATGGCTGTGCGCGTGCCGACACCGAACGTCTCCCTCGTCGACTTCACGGCGCAGCTGGAAAAGCCGGCGACTCCGGAAGAAGTCAACGCGGCGATGAAGGAAGCGGCGGAAGGCGACCTGAAGGGCCTCCTGTTCGTATCAGACCTGCCGCTTGTTTCCAAGGACTACAACGGTGTGCCGGCTTCGTCCACTGTCGATGCACTGTCGACGATGGCAATCGGCGACGATATGGTTAAAGTCATCAGCTGGTACGATAACGAAAGCGGCTATTCCGCCCGTTGTATCGACCTGATGGTCCACATGTCGAAGGCAGGAATCTGATAGCCTTCCCATAAAGAAACCACTATAATGGAATGGGGCCAGGAACGGACGCCCCGTTCCTTTTTACATACGGAGAATATGGAGGGGTTTTCATGATCCGAAAAAAATCCATTAATGATCTCGATGTCGCCGGCAAGCGTGTGTTTGTCCGCGTCGACTTCAACGTGCCGCTTGACGGCGGTCATATCACAGACGACACACGCATCCGCGCGGCGCTGCCAACAATAGAGAAACTGGCTGATGCAGGCGCGAAAGTCATTCTTGCGAGCCACCTCGGCCGTCCTAAAGGCCAGGTCAATGAAGACATGCGCTTAGCACCGGTAGGCAAGCGCCTGTCCGAGCTGCTCGGCAAGGACGTCCGGTCTCTTCCGGAATCAACGGGAGACGCCGTGAAGGACGCAGTGGCGTCCATGCAGGAAGGCGATGTCATCCTGCTCGAGAACGTCCGCTTCCATGCGGGGGAAGAAAAGAATGACCCGGAGCTGGCCAAGCAATTTGCCCAGCTTGCGGACCTTTACGTGAATGACGCTTTTGGAGCCGCTCACCGTGCGCATGCATCCACTGCCGGCATCGCGGAACATCTTCCTGCGGCCTCAGGCCTTCTGATGGAGAAGGAATTGGACGTGCTCGGCAAGGCGTTGGCTGACCCGGAGCGGCCGTTCACCGCCATCATCGGCGGAGCGAAGGTCAAGGATAAAATCGGTGTCATCGATCACCTCCTTGATAAAGTTGATCACCTGCTTCTGGGCGGCGGTCTTTCCTACACCTTTACTAAGGCCCAGGGCCATGATGTCGGAAACTCGCTTGTCGAGGAAGACAAGATCGATCTGGCAAAGTCATTTATACGGAAGGCAGAAGAAAAGGGCGTGAAGCTCCACATCCCGACGGACGCTGTGGCTGCTTCCGAATTCAAGGCCGATGCGGAGACCAGGATCGTCAAGACAGATTCGATTCCTGAAGGCTGGATGGGGCTGGATATCGGCCCTGAGACAGCGGCCGCCTACGCGGACGTAATCGGCCAGTCGAAGACCATCCTCTGGAACGGACCGATGGGCGTGTTCGAGATGGATGCCTTTGCGGAAGGGACCAAGAAAGTGGCTCAGGCGGTTGCCGAGACAGAAGGCTACACGATCATCGGCGGCGGTGATTCAGCGGCCGCCGTCGAGAAATTCGAATTGGCAGACCGGATGGATCATATCTCGACAGGCGGCGGCGCTTCCCTTGAGTTCATGGAAGGAAAAGAGCTGCCGGGAGTATCAGCTCTCGACGACAAGTAATCGGCGAAAAAATTGGAGGGAACGCAAATGCGAAAACCGATCATTGCAGGTAACTGGAAAATGCACAAGACACTCGGTGAAGCGGAATCGTTCTTTGACTCGGTCAAGGGCAGGATCCCGGAGTCGGGAAAGGCGGACACCGTGGTCTGCGCACCGGCGCCATTCCTGGCAAGCCTAGCCGCACTGGCCGGCGAAGGGACGCCCGCAGTCGGTGCACAGACGATGCATGAAGAGGAAAAAGGGGCCTACACCGGAGAAATCAGTCCGGTGATGCTGACAGACCTGGGCGTCAGGTACGTCATCATCGGCCACTCCGAGCGCCGAGAGTACTTTAACGAGACTGATGAGACGGTTAACCGGAAAACAAAAGCTGCCTTCATCCATGGACTAATCCCGATCATCTGTGTCGGCGAGTCTCTCGAAGAACGGGAAAGCGGGAAGACCGCGCAAAAGGTATCCGGACAGGTCAAGATGGCGTTTGAAGGCATCGAAGCGGAAAACGCGGCCGGTGCAGTTATTGCCTATGAACCGATCTGGGCGATCGGAACCGGAAAGACTGCAACATCCGAAATGGCAAATGAGGCATGTGCGGAAATCCGCAGTACGATTGCGGAACTCTACGGACAAGAAACTGCAGATCAGGTCCGGATTCAATATGGCGGCAGTGTGAAGCCGGATAACATTGCTGAGCTTCTCACTCAGCCGGATATTGACGGGGCGCTTGTCGGTGGCGCGAGTCTGGAGCCGGAATCGTTCATTGCGCTTGCGGAGGCGGCTGGTCATGAGTAATCGGCCTGTCGCACTGATCATCCTGGATGGCTTCGGCCAGCGGGAAGAAATGGCCGGCAATGCGGTGGCCCAGGCGGACAAGCCGAACTTTGACCGATACCGTTCGCAGTACCCGACTACGAGCCTCACGGCGAGTGGAGAGGCGGTCGGGCTGCCGGAAGGCCAGATGGGCAACTCTGAAGTCGGCCATCTGAACATCGGTGCAGGACGGATCGTCTATCAGAGCCTGACACGGATCAACAAGTCAATCCGGGAAGGGGACTTTTTTGAAAACGAAGCCCTTCTTTCCGCTTTTCGAAACGCCAAGGAACCAGGACGGTCGCTTCATATTATGGGCCTCTTGTCCGACGGGGGTGTTCACAGCCATATCGGACACCTGCACGCGCTGATCGACCTTGCGAAAGCGCAGGAATTGGAGCGTGTTTATCTGCATCTCTTCCTTGACGGCCGTGATGTCGGCCCGACAACGGCCCTAGGCTATATCAGGGAGACGGAGCGGCATCTTGATGAGGCGGGTGTCGGGCGTATCGCAACGGTCAGCGGCCGCTACTATGCGATGGACCGTGACCGGAGATGGGACCGGGTCAAGCTGGCTTACGACGCGATTACAGATGGGACGGGCGCAACTGTCCGATCGGCCGAGGAAGGCATCGAAGCTGCCTACGCGCGCGGTGAAACTGATGAATTTGTCATCCCGTTCGTCGTCTGTGGAGAAGAAGGAGAGCCGGTCGCCACGATCAATGACAATGACTCGATCGTCTTCTTCAACTTCCGCCCGGACCGGGCCATTCAGCTGACTTCTGCGTTTGTATCGGATGATTTCAGCGGCTTCGGCACAACCTATCGCCGTCCGTCTGATCTGACTTATGTCACGTTTACACAGTACAGCGAAGACTTTACGGGTCACGCCCGTGTCGTCTATCCGAACGTCAACCTGCGGAAGACGGTCGGAGAAGTGATTTCGGACGCCGGACTCCGCCAGCTGCGCATCGCTGAGACTGAAAAATATCCGCACGTTACATTCTTCATGAGCGGCGGCAGGGAAGAGGTCTTTCCCGGTGAGGAAAGAATCCTCATCAATTCACCGAAAGTCGCGACATACGACCTGAAACCGGAGATGAGCGCCTATGAAGTTGCGGATGCACTGGTGGGTGTGATCGAAAATGACGAGACGGATGCCATCATCCTGAACTTCGCGAACCCGGACATGGTCGGGCACAGCGGTATGCTGGAGCCGACGATCAAGGCGGTTGAAGCCGTTGATGAATGTCTGGGACGGGTCGTCGATGCTCTGCTCGCCAAAGGCGGGGCGGCCATCATCACCGCAGACCATGGGAATGCGGATGAAGTGGTCACGACCGATGGCAGGCCGATGACCGCGCACACAACAAATCCGGTTCCGGTCATCGTGACAAAGGAAGGGCTCGTTTTGCAGGAAGGCATTCTTGCCGACCTTGCACCGACGATGCTGAAACTGCTTGGCATTGAACAGCCGGCAGATATGACAGGCAAACCATTATTCTAAACAGAGGGAGTGTCCAGCAATGCCAATCATCAGCCAGATCCAAGCACGTGAAGTACTTGATTCCCGCGGGAATCCGACAGTTGAAGTAGAAGTCTTCACAGACAGCGGTGCATACGGGCGCGCCATCGTTCCATCCGGCGCATCGACCGGTGAATACGAAGCGGTTGAACTCCGGGACGGCGACAAGTCCCGTTACCTCGGCAAGGGCGTCCTGAAGGCCGTAGACAACGTCAACGGTGTGATTGCAGATGAACTGTCGGGAATGTATTCCGTACTTGACCAGGTATCGATCGACCAGGCACTCATCGAACTGGACGGAACGGAAAACAAGGGCAAGCTCGGCGCCAATGCGATTCTGGGTGTATCCATTGCAGTCGCACACGCAGCTGCAGACTACCTCGACCTTCCGCTTTACCAGTACCTCGGTGGCGTCAATGCAAAGCAGCTGCCGGTTCCGATGATGAACATCCTCAACGGCGGCGAGCATGCCGACAATAACGTCGATATTCAGGAGTTCATGGTCATGCCGGTCGGCGCGGAATCGTTCCGCCAGGCACTCCGCATGGGTACGGAAGTCTTCCACTCCCTGAAGGCGGTCCTAAAGGAAAAGGGCCTTAACACGGCGGTCGGCGACGAAGGCGGCTTTGCGCCGAACCTCGGCTCCAACGAAGAAGCTCTCTCGACAATCATGGAAGCGATCGAGAAGGCGGGCTACAAGCCGGGTGAGGATCTCGTCCTCGCGATGGACGTGGCTTCTTCAGAGTTCTACGACAAGGAATCCGGAAAGTACAACCTGTCCGGCGAAGGAATCACCCGCACATCTGAAGAGATGGTTTCATGGTATGAGGAACTGTGCAACAAGTACCCGATCATCTCGATTGAGGACGGCCTGGATGAAAACGACTGGGAAGGCCACCGTTTGCTGACCGAGCGAATCGGCGGCAACGTCCAGCTTGTCGGCGACGACCTGTTCGTGACGAACACGAAAAAACTTGCACGCGGCATTGAAGAAGGCGTCGGCAACTCAATCCTCGTCAAGGTGAACCAGATCGGTACGCTCACCGAGACATTCGATGCGATTGAAATGGCGAAGCGCGCAGGCTACACGGCCGTTATCTCCCACCGCTCCGGCGAGTCGGAAGATGTCACCATTGCGGACATCGCCGTCGCGGTCAATGCCGGTCAGATCAAGACCGGTGCACCGTCCCGCACGGACCGCGTCGCGAAGTACAACCAGCTTCTCCGTATCGAGGACCAGCTGGCAGCAACTGCCCAGTACCCGGGCATCAAGACATTCTATAACCTGAAGAAGTAATAGTGAGGACCGGCACAAGTGCCGGTCCTTTTTGACGATGTTGGAAATCGGAGTGGCTGGTTGCAATAAAGACTGACGACATGCAACAAGGTGCACGAACTTGCCACATGGCGCGCGAACTTGCCGCATGGGACGCAGACTTGCCACATGGCCTGCGAACTTGCCACATGGCCTGCGAACTTGCCACATGGCCTGCGAACTTGCCGCATGGGCTGCGAACTTGCCACATGGCGCATGAACTTGCCACATGGCCTGCGAACTTGCCACATGGCGCATGAACTTGCCACATGGCCTGCGAACTTGTCGCATGGCCTGCGAACTTGCCACATGGCGCGCGAACTTGCCGCATGGGACGCAGACTTGCCACATGGCCTGCGAACTTGCCACATGCCGCATGGGACGCCGACTTGCCACATGGCCTGCGAACTTGCCACATGGCGCACGGACTTGCCGCATGGGCTGCGAACTTGCCGCATGGGCTGCGAACTTGCCACATGGCGCGCGAACTTGCCACATGGCGCACGGACTTGCCACATGGCCCGCGAACTTGCCACATGGCGGTCCGGATTCTGGTGCGCAATCAGCAATCTATCAGAAAGTTTTTCCGAGATAGTTGTGGCGGCAGTCCCGCTTTGATAGAATGGATATTGTTGAGAACGTTTCAGGAGGTGGAAAAATGCATACACTGCTCATGACGCTGCTGCTGATCGTGTCGATCGCGCTGATTGTCGTCGTCCTGTTGCAATCCGGGAAAAGTGCAGGTCTTTCCGGAGCCATCTCCGGTGGAGCGGAGCAATTGTTCGGTAAGCAGAAGGCACGAGGTCTCGATCTCGTCTTTCATCGCGTGACAATCGTTCTGTCGGTACTTTTCTTCGTGCTTGCCATTGCTGTCACGAAGTTCTGAATCTAAACCACCCGCCCGGCCGCATGCGCGGTTGGGCGTTTTTACATAGGAGGCGAAATGCTCATGAAAAAAGTGAAACTGACCCCTCCGAAGCCGTTCTTCTTCAGGCACGGACCGCGGGCGGTGCTGCTCCTCCATGGTTTCCGGGGAAGCTCGGCGGATGTCCGCATGCTCGGGCGTTTCCTCGAAAAGCACGACTACACCTGCATGGCGCCGCATTACTCGGGGCACGGCGTTGAGCCGGAAGAGTTGCTGAAAACCGGGCCGTCCGACTGGTGGGCCGATGTCGAAGCCGCGTATGCGCGCCTGAAAGAAGAAGGCTACGACGAAATCGCGGTGGTCGGATTATCGCTCGGAGGTGTGTTCACGCTCAAATTAGGGTATAACTATCCCGTAAAAGGGCTTGTGACCATGTGCGCGCCCATGATTATGAAAACAACAGATATTATGTTCGAGGGCGTACTCCAATATGCGGCGGAATTCAAGAAGTATGAAGGGAAAGAGCCGGACCGGATCGAAGAGGAAGTGGAACAGATCCGTGAACAGGGAATGGCATCGCTGCCCGCACTGAGGGATTTTGTCCACGACGTCCGGGATCATGTCGAAGAGGTGTATGCACCTGTCTTCGTCGTCCAGGCGGAACAGGACAGGGTCATTGATCCGGCGTCTGCTGACATCATCTATGAGTCCGTCGGATCCCCGGTGAAAGACTTGAAGAAGTACCCGGAATCAGGGCACGTCATCACGCTCGGACCGGAAAAGGAACAGCTCCACCGGGATATCCTCACATTCCTGGAATCACTGGATTGGAGCGAATAACCGCCGGAGAAAGACAGGCTATTGCAGGAGGGATATTGTGGAAGATTATTTAAAAGAACTGCGTGACCGGCTTCTCTCGTTCATGCGCGAAGACAGCTACAAACCGCTGACCGTACAGGAGATCCAGGAGGAACTGGAACTGACGGATGCAGGGGAATTCAAGGAACTGGTTAAAGTACTTGTCGAACTTGAGGAAAAGGGTGACGTGATCCGTTCCCGTTCTGACCGCTACGGTGTGCCTGAGCGTATGGACATCATCCGCGGCCGCTTCATCGGCCATGCCAAAGGATTCGGGTTCGTCGTGCCTGAAGAAGAGGGAATGGATGATATTTTCATCCCGCCGAATGAGACAAATACAGCGATGAACGGCGACACGGTCCTGATCAAAATCCTGAAAGAAACAGGAGGCGACCGTCAGGAAGGTTCCGTCATCCGTATTGCAGAGCGCAAAAACACGAAAGTCGTCGGGACATTCCAGGCGCACAAAGGCTTCGGTTTTGTCATTGCAGACGACAAGAAACTGCCGATGGACGTATTCGTATCCAAGGAAAACACGCTTGGCGCGGTCGACGGGCACAAAGTCGTTGTCGAAATCACCGAATGGCCGAGTGAGCGCAAGTCGGCCGAGGGAATCATCGTTCAGGTGCTCGGACACAAAAACGACCCGGGTGTCGATATCCTCTCGATCATCTATAAGTATGGTATCGAGATCGAGTTCCCTGATGAAGTCATCGAGCACGCAAACCGGGTTCCTGACGAAATCCGTGAGCAGGACCTGTTTAAGCGCCGGGATCTCCGGGGCGAACAGATTGTCACGATCGATGGCGCAGAAGCCAAGGACCTTGACGATGCCGTCACGGTTACAAAGAACGACGACGGCACTTATAAGCTTGGCGTGCATATTGCGGATGTCAGCTATTATGTGACAGAAGGTTCCGCTATCGATGACGAAGCCCGTGAGCGGGGGACGAGTGTCTACCTGACGGACCGGGTTATCCCGATGATTCCTCACCGACTATCTAACGGTATCTGCTCACTGAACCCCCATGTTGACCGGCTCACACTCAGCTGCGAGATGATCATCGACAGCAAAGGGAAAGTCGTTTCACATGAGATTTTCCAGAGCGTCATCCGTACTGTTGAGCGGATGACATATACCGATGTGTATAAAATCGTCGAAGAAAAAGACGAGGAGCTCCGTTCACGCTATGAGCCGCTTGTTCCGATGTTCGAGCATATGGCGGAACTTGCAGCCATCCTCCGACAGCGCCGTTTCGACCGCGGGGCGATTGACTTCGACTTCAAGGAATCCAAGATCATTGTTGATGAAGAAGGCTGGCCGACGGACGTTGTCGTACGCGAGCGTACGGTAGCGGAAAAACTGATCGAAGAGTTCATGCTTGTCGCGAACGAAACGGTCGCCGAGCATTTCCACTGGCTCCGGGTTCCGTTCATCTATAGGATTCACGAAGATCCGAAATCCGAGAAACTGGAGCGGTTCTTCGAGTTCATCACGAACTTCGGCCTGCTTGTGCGCGGGACAGCCAACAAAGTGCACCCGAGGGCACTCCAGGAAATTCTCGAATCTATCTCAGGAGAGCCGGAAGAGCCGGTCGTCTCGACAATGCTCCTCCGTTCAATGCAGCAGGCGAGGTATTCCGAGCTGAGCCTCGGCCACTTCGGCCTCTCCAGCGAGTTCTACACGCACTTCACATCGCCAATTCGGCGGTATCCTGACCTTCTCGTCCACCGGCTGATCCGCACATATCTCATCGAGGCGGACACTTCGCCGGCTACGGTCGCGAAGTGGAAAGGCGAAGTTCCTGAAATCGCGGAGCACTCGTCCGACATGGAGCGCCGTGCTGTCGATGCGGAGCGGGATACGGAAGCGCTCAAGAAGGCACAGTTCATGGTAGACAAAGTCGGCGAAGAGTTTGAAGGCATCATTTCGTCGGTCACGAACTTTGGCCTGTTTGTGGAACTGGAAAACACTATTGAGGGGCTTGTCCATGTCTCTTACATGACCGATGACTATTACTGGTTCGATGATCGCAATCTGATGATGGTCGGGGAGCATACGGCCAAGCAGTTCCGGATCGGCGACAAAGTGAAAGTCCGTGTCATTTCCGTCAAGCCCGAAGAGTCGGCGATCGACTTTGAGCTGGCGGATATGGACAGCACCAATGCGCCGGTTCGCCGGACACGCAAAGACAGCCCGAAGGTCATCCGGACAAAGGGTGATACAAGAGGCGGCGACAAAGGCCGTGGAGAAGGCAACCGCGGCGGCAGCGGCGGGCGAAGCTCCGGGGGCAACCGCGGAGGCGGAAGGAGCGGCGGCGGACGCAGCGGCGGTGGCGGTAACCGTGGCGGCGGTTCCGGCAGACCTTCCGGACAAGGAAGTTCCGGCGGCAACCGTTCCCGTGGCGGCGGACGCGGAAATTCTCCGCGAGGCGGCAACCCGAAGAAATAACTTGAACCGAATCAATAAACCATGACACCGGACGGCATCTTGCCGTCCCGTTGTCCGTTATAGAGGGGGAAACACCATGGCGAAGGGAAACGACCAGCGTGTCCTCGCACAAAACAAGAAAGCCGGGCACGATTACTTTATTGAAGAAACGATTGAAGCGGGAATTGTCCTGCAGGGTACGGAAATCAAGTCCATCCGGAACGGCAAGGTCCAGCTGCGCGATGCCTTTATCCGCATCAGGAATAATGAGGCGTGGATTTCCAACATGCACGTAAGCCCCTATGAACAGGGAAACCGATTCAACCACGATCCGCTGCGAGCACGGAAACTGCTGCTTCATAAAAAGCAGATCAATCAGCTGCTGGGTAAGACAAAGGAAGAGGGGTTCTCGATCATCCCGCTTAAAATGTACGTCAAGAATGGCTATGCCAAAGTCCTGATCGGGGTCGCGAAAGGTAAGAAAAAGTATGATAAGCGGGAAGACCTGAAGAAAAAAGAACACAAGCGCGAGATGGAGCGGGCATTCAAGGCAAAGCAGCAATATTGAATGCGCATCGCCTGCGAGCGGAGAAGCAGTACTGAATGCCCTTCGCTTGCAAGACGGCGCGATATATCCTATAATGAGGTCACAGATTGCCAGTGTAATGAGCTTCAGTGATCCTGATCAGGATCTCCATTCTTCCCATACGGGGACGTTTTGGATTCGACAGGGATGGTCTGAGCTCCGGTTGCGCGTCGGAGGGTCGGCTCCGTATCAACGACATTTAACAACAACTGGCAAAACTAACAACAACCTCGCTTTCGCAGCGTAAGCTGCTGAAACGGTCCTTCGGTTCCATCGCCCATGTGGCATCGCGGGACTCACTTATCAGTGGGCTACGACGTCTGTCCGCCGCCTGAGGACGACGTAAGAGATTTACAGGATAGCGCGCAGGACGCCTGCTGACCGGCAGAATGCCGCGCGAAACTTAATTGATCAGCTACACGCGTAGAAGCCGGAGTGTTGGAGTCTCTGGACGCGGGTTCAAATCCCGCCGTCTCCACCATACATATCAATGGTGGCTACCCATACGAACGATCAAAGCCCCCTCATTTCTGAGGGGGCTTTGTCATGCATAGAGACGGTCAGCGGCTGCAGGAGAATGAACGGATTTCGTTCAGGTCAATTCCGAAATATTCCCATCTCCGCTGTCTCGATCTCCATCGGTAACCGGCAACCGATCGTCGTCCGACAAAGGTCGGAAAGAACCAGAAACGCTGTCCGTTGGTGAGCCGTACATCCGTCACGCGGTTTAGACATCTGCGGATCGCACCGGGGTCAACTGCGTACGGCGCGATAGGAGGCTGTCCGGGCGGTCCGGGTCGCCCCGGCCTGCCTGGTTGTCCAGGTCTTCCCGGTCTTCCAGGCTGTCCCGGGAACCCAGGTATCCCCGGGAACCCAGGAATTCCCGGGAATCCCGGTCCGCCGCGTCCTCCATCATCCCACGGCAGCCAATCCATCGGAGACTCCCACATGTCTCCTCCTCCGGGTCTGTTAACCATGATTCCACTCCTTCCGGCAATCTTTCGTATCCTATGCACATGCCCGCATCGGAAACCGGGCTCTTCATACAGAAACAGGGCCACCCCTCATTACGGGATGGCCCTGTTTTCTATGTTAAGGTCGTCGTTTTTTCCATTCGTCTGATTTGGTTAACTTTTGGTGATCGCTCGACATCGCCTTAATCAGTGACACCATCATCAGCATCATGATGACGGAGAACGGCAAGGCAGCGATTATCAGTGAGTTCTGGAGAGCCGTCAGCCCGTTGGCATAAAGCAGGATGACCGCGATGGTTGCCTGCAGAACCCCCCATGTCAGCTTGACCGCATTGGAAGGGGTCAGTGAACCATAGGTCGTCTGCATCCCCAGCACGAATGTGGCCGAGTCGGCAGATGTGATAAAGAAGATGGAAACCAACAAAATGGCGACAATGGACAGAATCCAGAACATCGGCAACTGTTCAAAGACCCCGAAGAGGGTTTCTTCCGTCAGAAGGCCTGTAAGGTCCGTACCGGAATTCTGGACATCAGCTGCCGTTACGCCAAACACTGAGAACCAGAAGAAGCTTACGATTGTAGGAAGGAGCAAGACGCCTGTAAGGAATTCCCTGATTGTCCGGCCCCGTGAAACCCGGGCGATAAAGATGCCGACAAACGGCGACCAGGATATCCACCATGCCCAATAGAAAATGGTCCATCCATCAATCCATTCCCGCGCATCCGAATTAAGCGGTGCGGAACGGAAGCTCATTCGAGGCAGGTTCTGGAGATACGAACCGATCGAATCGGTAAACATATTCAGAATGAGCAGTGTCGGACCCACAGCAAGAACCAGGCCCAGGAGAATCACTGCCAAAACCAAGTTTGTATTGGACAGGATTTTGATGCCTTTGCTGAGTCCCGACCAGGCAGAAATGGAGAACAGGATCGTGACGATGATGATGATGATCGTCTGGACACCAAGGCTGATCGGAATGTCCCACAGATAGGACAGCCCGCCGTTGATCTGGATAGCCCCAAAGCCGAGTGTCGTGGCCACACCGAAAACAGTCGCGAATACAGCCAGAACATCAATCAGCTTGCCAAGCGGCCCGTTCATACGTTCTTCACCGAAAATTGGACGCAATGTGGAAGAAATCAGTCCGGGATAACCTCGACGGAACTGGAAGTAGGCCAGGGCCAATGCGACCACACCATAGACCGCCCATGCATGGATTCCCCAATGGAAGAAAGTGTAGCGCATCGATTCAATAAACGCTTCACGGGTTCCCGGTTCTTCTGTTGCGGGATCAATGGCGTAGTGGGACAGCGGCTCTGCGGCTCCCCAGAAAACAAGTCCGATTCCCATGCCGGCGGAAAACAGCATGGCAAACCAGCTGATAGTGGAAAATTCCGGGCGGTCTTCCGGCTTGCCCAGCCGCATCTTGCCAAGCGGGCTGACAATCATGGCAAGACAGAAAAGTACGATGATGGTGACGATCAGCAGATAGTACCATCCGAATGATGATGTAATGAAAGCAGTCATGGAGCTGGTGACCCGCTCGAAACTCTCCGGAGCAAGGGATCCATATCCGACTGCGAGGATTACAAGTGTTACTGCAATCCAAAAGACGCTGGATACTTTTTTCATCTTATCCCTCCTATATGAATCGTTTTACGAAAAGGACACACAGTGACAGACCTTACCGCATTTTTCCGGGGCCTGTCAAGGAAATGGCTGCATGTCGCTCCTGTCCCATTAGCTTGCACCATGGTTAAGAGACGGAAACCAAAAGAATAAAAAACGTTTATGGGAGTGTGCCCTTTTTCTTGTTAGTGCATCGTTTTCCAATACCCTAAATCAGTGTGTTAAAACGATTGTTTCCTTTTGTCAGGTAAATGGATGTCTTATTAATTGGGCAGGAAAAGCCTGCTGTTTTGTGAAAACGCTTTCTTTTTTCGCTAAGATAAAGGTAGAAGGGGTGGAAGCGATGATTACACTGACCGGAAGCGGGCTGACCCTCGGTGAACTGAAACGGATTGTTACCGGCAGTGAACAGGTGACTCTCTGTCCGGAGGCGCTTCAGAACGTAAAGAAAAGCCGTCAGGCGGTGGAACGGATCATATCAGAAGGGCGGACGGTCTACGGCATCAACACGGGATTCGGCAAATTCAGCGATGTAAAGATTTACGCCGATGACACGGAAACACTTCAGCTTCATCTCATTCGTTCCCATGCATGCGGTCTGGGTAAGCCGTTTTCTGAGGAGGTATCCCGGGCGATGGCTGTTCTACGGCTGAATGCGCTCCTGAAAGGACACTCGGGCATCCGTCCGGTTGTGCTCGAGCGGCTGCGGGACATGGTAAATCACGGGGTAGACGCCGTCATTCCGAGCCAGGGCTCGCTCGGTGCATCAGGCGACCTGGCACCGCTCGCGCATCTGGCGCTTGTGCTCATAGGAGAGGGGGAAGTCTTTCAGGACGGGAAACCCGTACCGGCTGCCCGGGTGTGGGAAAGCAAAGGCATCCGTCCTGTCCGGCTGCAGGCAAAAGAGGGCCTTGCTTTGATCAACGGGACACAGGCAATGACGGCCTGCGGCGCACTTGCTTTTCTTGAAGCCGAACAGCTTGCGCTTCAGTCGGAATGGATTGCGGGGATGACCATCGAAGCGCTCAGGGGAATTACGGATGCATTCCATCCGGCAATCCATGAGGCAAGGGGATATCCGGAACAGGCAGCGGTCGCGGAACGGATGAGATACTGGCTGAAAGGCAGCCGGCTCACGACGCGGCAGGGAGAACTGCGGGTACAGGATGCGTATTCAATCCGCTGCATCCCCCAGGTGCACGGTGCAACCTGGCAGGTTCTGGGTTATGTAAGGGAAAAGCTCGAGGTCGAACTCAATGCGGCAACGGACAATCCGCTGATTTTTGACGGCGGGGACACTGTTGTCTCAGGAGGGAATTTTCACGGTCAGCCGATTGCATTTGCAATGGATTTTCTGAAGATCGGCATGTCGGAGCTTGCGAATATCTCTGAGCGACGGACTGAGCGCCTCGTCAATCCTCAGCTTAATGGAGGACTGCCGCCGTTCCTCAGTCCGGAGCCGGGGCTCCAGTCGGGTGCAATGATCCTTCAGTATGCGGCGGCCAGTATCGTATCCGAAAATAAGACGCTGGCCCATCCGGCTTCCGTAGATTCCATCCCGTCCTCAGCCAATCAGGAAGACCATGTGAGTATGGGCACGATTGCTGCCAGGCATGCAGCGCGCATTGTCGGTAACGTGCGGCGGGTGCTTGCCGTAGAAGCCTTTTGCGCTTTCCAGGCATGCGGCATCCGTGGGGCGGAGGAGATGGCCCCTGCGCTGCGCCGGAAGTGGGACGCCCTGTCCGAAATCATCCCTCCACTTACGGAAGACCGGGTTTTCAGCAGGGACATTGCCAAGTTGGAGCAATGGCTGATGGAGGAAGCCGGGGGCCGGGTCCCGACTTCCGACACAGGGACCGGTTCTTGCGGTATGATGTAAGGAACGCAATGAGGAAAAGGTGATCGGATGAATACGATGGAGAAAATCGGTACGGGAAGCGGCAAGGAGACTGGGCGGCCGCGGCTATTGCTTATTGACGGGATGGCCGTGCTGTTCAGGGCGTTTTTTGCGACATCGGTGCACGGGAGATTCATGAGGAATGCGGAAGGGATCCCGACCAATGCGGTTCAGGGGTTTCTCGGCCATGCACTGGCTGCGCAGTCGATGTTCAACCCGACCCACATCGCCGTATGTTGGGACATGGGGGCCTATACGTTCCGGAATGATTTGTACGAGGGTTATAAGGCGAACCGCCCGGAACCTCCCGAAGAGATGAAGCCGCAATTTAACATGGGAAGGGAGTCCGCCTATCTGCTTGGCTGGAAAAGTTTCGGCATGAACGGCGTGGAGGCGGATGACCTGATCGGCTCACTGATCACGCGCTGGAAGGATGAGGCGGATATCATGGTCATCACCGGCGACCGGGATCTGCTGCAGCTGCTCGCACCGGGCGTGCAGATCGCCTTTATGAAAAAAGGGCACACGGTGTTCGATATCTATTCAGACGGGCGCTTCCGTGAGGAGTATGGATTCGAGCCCGGGCAGTTCGTGGATCTGAAGGCGTTCATGGGAGATTCCAGTGACGGATACCCCGGGGTGAAGGGCATCGGGCCAAAAACCGCGACAGCGCTGATACTTGAACATGGATCGGTGGAAGGCGTCCTGCAGCACCTGGACGACCTGAAACCGGCAGTCCGGAAGAAAATAACCGAACAGCAGGATATGCTGCATCTTTCGCGAGGGCTTGCAGAAATCGACTGCCATGTAGTGTTTGATGCCGATCTCGATGAGCTGAATGTACGGAATTACGGTCCGGAAACGGTTCATGCACTTGAAAAAGAAGGCTATACAACCGCAGCCAAGCGGCTTCTGAACCTGTTTCCGGAATCCGGAGTACAGGAAGAGTGGCCGTTCGATTAACGAAGGTGACAGCGAACACGTTGAAAAGGCCGCCGCAGGTTTCTGCGGCGGCCTTTCTGAACTTATTGGACGGGTGTCATCCGGACAAACGTCAGGATCGGCCGGTTCCGGGCATAAGATACACGGCGGATTCGGCTGGGGCGCCCGCGGCCTCCGTTATCATGGACAATCAGGACCGTGTCTCCGCCTTCCTCGGTATACCCGACGATAGGAACCCAATGGTAGGCGAATTCATAGTTGCCGAACCACCGGAAAGAAAACCATTTATCGAATTTCGCCGCAACCGGACGTCCGGCCTTGATTTCTTCTTTGAGTTCCTCAAGCGAACACCGGCTGACGATCCAGCCGCCTCCAAGCATTTTTGAGGCACCCTTGATAAATCGTCCTGCGGACAGGCCAAGGCGGGTACCGCCGAAGGAGCGGTACAGTTCAGAAACAGAGATTGGGCAGGCTCCCAGCAGATGGCCGATCATCGTGTACGCCGTCACCGGTCCGCATGCAGAGTTCCGTTGCGCCGGATCTATATCCGGATCGTATTGCGACTTTCCCCTGAACGATTCGATCAGTGCCATGTCCATCCCTCCGCCGGAAATGATTTGCACCGATTATACCTCAACAGCGTGCATACAAAAAAGGAAGGCTCATTGCCTTCCTTAGGGGTCATGCATGGTAGCTGTCGAGGAACGTGGTCACCTGGTCGGGTGTTTTGGCGCTTGCGCTGTGAAGATGGGCCTTTTTCTCTCCATCCTTGAATACGAGAAGGCTTGGGATACCCATCACTTCATATTTGTCCGCGATTTCCGGAAGCGCGTCGCGGTCTACCTCGTACCAGGTGAACTGGCTGTACTTTTCTTCGATCGGCCCGATAAACATGTCCATCCGCCGGCAGTCCGGGCACCAGCTTGCATCAAATTTGATCAGAGACTGTTCCGGGTTTGTGATGACTTCGTTGAACTGTTCTGCTGTCGTGATTTTTTTCATCTCTATCCCTCCCATACGGCTAGTGTACACTTTTCCGGCTGGTCAGGGATAGCATCATGTTTCAGACAACAGGAGGCGGCGCCTCCCCGGATTTCTGGATTGCTTTATCAAAGTCCTCCCGTTTTGCTGGTTGGGGAGAGAGCCAGCCATGCCTGGTGACCAGATCCCGGAGGTTGCGGCGATTCTTGTCTGAACTCTGGTTAAAACTGGCGAGCAGGGATGCCAGCTTGGTGCTGAACGCATGATTATCCGCGTCCTGATAAGATCGGCACAGCGATTCTTCCATACTAAGCAAAAGAATCGCCATTTCACGGTCGTTTAGGGATCCATCATTTTTGTCTTGCTGTTTTTTGTCCTGCTGGCTTTCGTCTTGGGGTTTTGATGTCTCTTCAGTTTTGTCTTTTCCCTCGCCTGGGTTGTCCGTCATTCTGCCTGCTCCCTCTCTTTCTTCAGAAATTCAAGAATGTCACTGGCCTGTTTGACATGGTCCTTCTGGATACTGCCGAATTCTTTTTTCAGGTCAGGAAGCTTGGTTGATGCGGCGGCTGCCCCGTACATTTTGGCGCATAATTTGTTGACTTCCATAATTTTTGAAAGGTCTTCAATATTTCTGGCTGTTACAGTATCCGATTTGAACAGCTCGGGGCCGGGAGCCGATTCATTCGCGTTTTTGATTGCGGGTTTGGAGAAGATGCCCATGGCTGATCCTCCTCTTTACATGATTTAAACATAGGATGCCCTCCAACAAGCAAATAATGAGCAGAAATTCATTTTTTTCAATTGGTATGTTGCGCATTGTGATGAAATATTCTAAACTATGGATAAAGCACTTGCCTATTTTTTTGGCAATGAAATGAATGAGCATTCATTCAAACTAGGAGGAGGCAATCACGTGGCTCACCAAATCAACAAAGCAGCCGTCATCGGCTCAGGAGTGATGGGCTCCGGCATAGCGGCCCATCTTGCAAACATTGGCATTCCCGTCCTGCTGCTGGATATCGTGCCAAACAAACTGACAGCCGAGGAAGAAGCAAAAGGCCTTACGCTTGAAGACAAAAGAGTCCGCAACCGGCTGACGGACCAGGCCATCAAAAACATGAAAAAGCAGAAACCGGCGCCGCTCGCATCCAAAGAAAGTCTTTCGCTCATTTCAACAGGGAACCTTGAGGACGATCTGGAAAAGCTGAAGGATGCAGACTGGATCATCGAAGTTGTCGTTGAAAATCTGGAGATAAAGAAAGCGCTTTACGAAAAGATCGAAGGGGTTCGATCTGAGCATGCCATCGTCTCTTCGAACACTTCCGGCATCAGCATCGAGGCAATGGCCGAAGGGCGCTCGGAAGGATTCCGCAAGCATTTCCTCGGTACTCACTTCTTTAACCCGCCACGATATCTGAAGCTGCTGGAAGTCATCCCGACGAAGGGGACCTCGCAGGAAGTACTGGACTTCATGGTCCGCTTCGGAGAAAACCGGCTAGGCAAGGGCGTCGTCATTGCGAAGGATACACCAAACTTCATCGGCAACAGGATCGGGACTTACGGACTTCTCGTGACTCTCCGTGAAATGACGGAGCGTGGATACTCGGTCGGGGAAGTGGACTCTGTCACGGGCACACTGATCGGCCGTCCGAAATCTGCAACGTTCCGTACGCTCGACGTGGTCGGGCTGGATACATTTGTCCATGTCGCGAAAAACGTGTTCGACCAGACGGAAGGCGAGGAGCAGGAAGTGTTCCGCACGCCGGATTTCCTCGTGAAGATGGTGGAAAACGGCTGGCTCGGCGCAAAATCAAAACAGGGCTTCTATTTGAAGGAAGGCAAAGAAATCAGTGAAATCGACCCTGCTACACTTGAGTACTCGCCGCAGAAGAAATTGAAAGCGCCTTCCATCGAAGCGGCGAAGCAGCAGAAGGGCGATGGCAGGCTGAAGACACTGGTCTACGCGAATGACCGGGCAGGGGAACTGCTCTGGAACATCCTGGCTCCGACACTCATCTATTCGGCGGAGAAAGTCGGGGAGATCGCGGATGATATCACATCGATCGATAATGCCATGAAGTGGGGCTTCGGCTGGAGGCAGGGCCCGTTTGAACTGTGGGATGCGATCGGAGTAGAAAAATCCGTCAAACAAATGAAGGAAGAAGGCCGGAACATTCCGGCGTTTGTACAGAAGCTGTTGGATTCCGGCAACAGTTCCTTCTATAAAACGGAAGATGACACGATCAAGTACTTTGACGGTGAAGGCTATACACCGGTCCAGATGAACGAAAAAGAGATTGATCTGAAAAAGTGGAAAGCGAAGCACGGGGTTATCAAGAAGAACACTGGCGCAAGCCTGATCGACCTCGGTGATGGCATCGCTCTGCTGGAGTTTACCTCCCAGGCGAACTCACTCGGTCCGGACGTCATCAAGATGCTTCTCGATTCCTTGAATGAAGTGGAAAGCAGCGATCAATACAAGGGGCTTGTCATCGCCAACCAGGGCAAAAACTTCTCGGTCGGGGCGAATCTCGGCATGATCCTCATGGAAGCACAGGACGACAACATCTTCGAGCTGGACTTCATGATCAAGTCCTTCCAGGACGCCATGATGAAGGTCCGCTATTCGAAAAAGCCGGTTGTTGTCGCACCACATGGCATGTCACTTGGCGGCGGTGCGGAAATCACGCTTCCTGCTGCGCACATCCAGGCAACTATGGAAACGTATATCGGGCTGGTGGAAACTGGAGTCGGCCTGATCCCGGGCGGGGGAGGAAACATCAGCCTCTACCGAAAACATCTCGAAGGAATGCCGAACGGAGTCAAGGCAGACTACGTCGATATCGCGGCGAAAGTTTTCGAGACGATTGCGATGGCGAAAGTTTCGACATCCGGACAGGAGGCGCGGGAGAACAATTTCCTCGGCAAGTCGGATGGCGTCAGCGCCAACCGCGACCATCAGATTTATGACGCGAAACAGGCAGCGCTTGCACTTCATGAAGCGGGCTACACGCCTCCTGCAAAGCGCACGATTCCGGTAGCCGGGGAGCCGGGCTATGCCGCGATGATGGTCGGTGCTGAAGGGATGCATCTGTCCGGCTATATCAGCGACCATGATCTCAAGATTGCAAAGAAACTCGCTTTCGTCCTGTCAGGCGGAAAAGTGCCGTATGGTACGGAAGTCGATGAACAATACATGCTCAACCTGGAGAGGGAGGCGTTCCTGCAGCTGGTCGCGGAACCAAAATCCCAGCAGCGGATGCAGCACATGCTCGTAAAAGGCAAGCCGCTCCGCAACTGAGCGGAGGACAGACAGAGGAGGATGAACCATGCGTGAAGCAGTGATTGTGGCCGGTGCCAGGACGCCGGTCGGAAAAGCAAAGAAAGGATCCCTCGCTACGGTCCGCCCGGATGACTTCGGGGCGGTTGCGGTAAAGGAAACCCTCAGGCGCGCAGGAGGCTATGACGGGCCGATCGATGATTTTATCGTCGGATGCGCGATGCCGGAAGCGGAACAGGGCATGAACGTCGCCCGGCTGATTGGAGGGCTGGCTGGCCTTCCGGACACTGTGCCTGCAGTGACCGTGAACCGTTTCTGTTCATCGGGCCTGCAAACAATCGCCAACGGGGCGCACCAGATCATGCTCGGCCATGCGGATACGATCCTCGCGGGAGGCACAGAGTCGATGAGCATGGTTCCGATGATGGGCAATACGATCCGTCCGAACGCGACACTGGCGGAAACGGCGCCTGAGTACTATATGGGCATGGGCCATACTGCCGAGCAGGTCGCGATGAAATACGGTGTGAGCCGGGAAGATCAGGATGCATTTGCGGTCCGTTCGCACGAACGCGCCGCCGCGGCAATCCGCGATGGCAAGTTCAAGGACGAAATCGTGCCGGTCGAAGTGATCCGGCGCACAGTCGGGCCGGATGGCAAACTGAAGGAAGAGACCTTCATCTTCGATATGGACGAAGGCGTAAGGGAAGGCACGAACATGGAAACCCTCGGCAAGTTGCGCCCGGCGTTCAATGTGAAGGGATCGGTCACTGCGGGCAATGCTTCCCAGACATCGGACGGAGCGGGAATGGTTCTGATCATGGACCGCGAAAAGGCGGAAGCGGAAGGGCTGAAACCGATCGCCAAGTTCCGGTCGTTTGCGGTCGGCGGCGTTCCGCCTGAAGTGATGGGCATCGGACCGATCGAAGCTGTGCCGAAAGCGCTGAAACTCGCGGGACTGTCCATTGAAGACATCAACCTTTGGGAGCTCAACGAGGCATTTGCTTCGCAGTCGCTTCAGGTCATGCGCCACCTTGGCCTGAATGAAGAGATCGTCAACGTCAACGGCGGGGCCATCGCTCTCGGCCACCCGCTCGGCGCGACAGGAGCCATCCTGACGCTCAAGCTCATGAACGAGCTCAAGCGCCGCAACGAACAGTTCGGCGTCGTCACAATGTGCATCGGCGGAGGCATGGGAGCCGCCGGCGTATTCGAAATGTTGTAAGTAAGTGCGGAGGGCGGCTGTCCAGGCCCGACAGGCATTTAATTCAAAAGTGGGAAAACCCCACTCTCATAAAACAAAAAACAAGGAGGAAACGAATATGGCTGAAACTAAAGGCAAGGTGCTCGTCAAAGGCGGCGCATTCCTCATTGAGGACATCGACGCGGATCAGGTGTTCACTCCGGAGGACTTCACGGAAGAGCACAAAATGATCGCCAAGACGACGGAAGAGTATGTTAAGAACGAAGTTCTCCCGGTCATCGACAAGCTTGAAAACCATGAATTTGAAAACTCCGTGCGGCTTCTGAAATCTGCAGGTGAGCTCGGTCTTCTGGGAGCGGACATTCCTGAGGCATACGACGGGTTTGGCCTCGACAAGATTTCTTCGGCCCTCATCACAGAAAAAATGTCCGTCGCGGGCGGCTTCTCCATCACTCACGGGGCGCATGTCGGCATCGGAACACTTCCGATTGTCCTCTTCGGTAACGAAGAACAAAAACAGAAGTACCTTCCGCCTTCCGTCACCGCGGAGAAAATCTTCGCTTATGCGCTGACAGAGCCGGGTTCCGGTTCGGACGCCCTAGGTGCGCGTACAACTGCAAAGCTGAACGAAGCGGGCACTCATTACATCCTGAACGGTGAAAAGCAGTGGATCACGAACTCCGGATTCGCGGATGTCTTTGTCGTGTATGCCAAGATCGACAGCGAGCATTTCACCGCGTTCATCGTCGAGAAAGATTATCCGGGTGTATCCGTCGGGGCAGAAGAAAAGAAGATGGGAATCAAGTCTTCCTCCACCCGAACACTTATCCTCGAGGATGCGGAAGTGCCGGTCGAAAACCTGCTCGGCGAAAAAGGGCGCGGCCATGTGATCGCGTTCAACATTCTCAACATCGGACGCTACAAGCTCGGTGTCGGCGGCGTGGGCGGTTCCAAGCGGGCACTTGAACTGGCCATCAAATACACGAATGAGCGCCAGCAGTTCAAGCGCAGCATTGCCTCCTTTAACCTCACGAAAGAAAAGATCGCGACGCTTGCTTCCGAACTGTATGCGACCGAGAGTCTCATCTACCGCACGGTCGGCTACTTTGACGACCGCATGGGACAGATGAGTGAAGAAGAGCAGAAAGACGGCCGCAAAATCGCAGAGGCCATCGCTGAATACGCCATCGAATGCTCGATCAACAAAGTCGTCGGTTCCGAAACACTCGACCATGTCGTTGACGAAGCGGTCCAGCTCCACGGCGGCTACGGCTATATGCAGGAATATGAAGTCGAGCGTGCGTACCGGGATTCCCGCATCAACCGGATCTTCGAGGGGACGAATGAAATCAACCGCCTTCTTGTGCCGGGCACTTTCCTCAAGAAAGCGATGAAGGGTGAACTGCCGCTTCTCCAGAAAGCCCAGTCCCTTCAGGAAGAGCTGCTCATGATGATGCCGGAAGAGCCGGGCGACGAAGCACTCGCGCAAGAGAAAATCCTCGTGAAGAATGCGAAGAAAATCGGCCTTCTCGCGGCAGGCATGGCTGCACAGCGCTTTGGCACGAAGCTTGAAGACGAGCAGGAAGTCCTCGTCAACATTGCCAACATCGCAAACGATATCTTCGCGATGGAATCCGCGCTGCTCCGCTCCGAAAAAGCGGTCCGCCGAGATGGTGAGGAGAAATCCCGCCAGAAGGTCCTTTACACAGAAGTCTTCTGCCAGGAAGCGATGCAGCGCATCGAACAGGAAGCGAAGGAAGTTCTTATCGCTTCCGTTGAAGGCGACAACCAGCGCATGATGCTGTCCGCTCTTCGCAAACTCACCCGCTACACGCCGAAGAACCTTATTCCTCTGAAGCGTGAAGCGGCAGACAAGCTGAACGAAGCCCTTAAATACACAGTCTGAACCGGTTATTCTTACAAGCCCGGCCTGCATCAAGCAGAACGGGCTTGCTTTTTGTTATACTTGTCCCATGAGCAGAAGCAGGGAGGCAAGGGAATGGCGATCACATATTATGGATATCCGAAGTGCACCACCTGCCGGAAGGCAAAAAAGTGGCTGGATGAGCATGGGGTGGACTATGATGAAATCGATATCAAGGACGCGCCACCGTCCGAAAAACAGCTCCGGGAAATTATTGCTGCAAGCGGCCTCGAGCTAAAGAAATTCTTTAACACAAGCGGGAAAGTCTATCGGGAAGGCGGTCTCAAAGACCGCCTTCCCGGGATGTCTGAGGATGAGCAGATCAGTCTTCTCGCCTCTGACGGGATGCTGATCAAGCGTCCGATCGTCTTTGACGGTGAAAAAGCGACCGTCGGATTCCGGGAAGCGGATTTTGAATCCGTATGGAATTAAGCGACTATTGAGTTTCCTGCCGCTGTATGGCAAACTGAGATGGATGGATAACTAATTCCTGGAGGGGTCAGAATGAGCACACCAACAGAACTTCGCTACTCTGAAGAACACGAATGGGTCAAGACTGAAGACGGCAAGGCCCGGATCGGTATCACACATTTTGCGCAAGCTGAACTCGGCGATATCGTATTCGTCGAACTGCCTGAAGTTGGCGACGAAATCAAGGCGGACGAGCCTTTCGGAAGCGTTGAGTCGGTCAAGACGGTATCCGAACTGTATGCACCGATCAGCGGCACTGTCGTTGAAGTGAACGAAGATCTCGAGGATAGCCCTGAGTTCGTCAACGAATCGCCTTACGAAAAGGCGTGGATGGTCGTTGTTGAACCGTCTGATTCTTCGGAAATCGATAAGCTTATGTCTGCTGAACAATACGATCAAATGACGCAGGGCTGACCTGCATGCAGGAAACGCCGGCATCTTCCGGCGTTTTTTGCATCTTCTAATAGAGAAGGACCCCGTCCGGAGCCGAAGCCTTAACCGGATGAGTCCTGAATCACACGGTGTGCTCGTGGAGGGATCAGGATGAACGACAAAGTAATTATCGTCGAAGGCAGCTCAGACAGGAAACGGATTTCCCGGCTACTGGATGAACCGGTGGATATTATCTGCACGAACGGAACGGCAAGCCCGACCAGGATCGAAGAACTTCTCGAACCGTACGAAGGTGCGGATATCTACGCGTTTTTCGATGCCGACCGTTCCGGTGAAAAGTTGCGGGCGCTACTCAGGAGAGAGTATCCGGAAGCCCGGCATTTGTATACGGACCGCGTATACCGGGAGGTGGCGACAACGCCGCTCCGTGTGCTCGCGGAAGAGCTCCTGTCGGCAAACATCGAAATCAAGACCGAATTTCTGCTGTAAAGGATGAGCATGTTTGGAAGAATGGAATCTGCAACAATTTGAAGAAGCATCGAAAAGCCCGGCCACGGCCGCTTTTTACCTCTATACACCGCTTTGCGGGACGTGCCAGGTGGCGTCGAGGATGATGGAGGTCGTGGAAAAACTCCTTCCGGAAGTCAAACTGGGCAAGGCCGACCTCAACTATCATGAAGAAGTTGCCGCCAAGTATGTTGTGGAGAGCGTTCCGTGCCTTCTGGTTGCAAAAGAGGGCAGGGAAGTGGAGAAGATATATGCTTTCCAGTCGGTCCCATATCTCTATGAAAAATTAAGTTGACGCCAATCAGGCGCTATGATATAGTTTCATCCATCAGTCATCCTACAGACGGATGAACCTAAACGAATACGGAAACTCTTATTGAGAGCGGCGGAGGGAAGTGCCCGATGAAGCCCGGCAACCGTCACGGAAACGTGAAATGGTGCCAAATCACTCAAAGCGCAAGCGCTTTGGCAGATGAGAGGAAATGCGCCGGACCTGAGACGGAACGGCTGCGCGACCTGTCTGCCTGCCCGCAGACAGGTCTTTTTTATTACAGAGGTGACCAAATGATTAAGTTAGAACAGATAACCAAACAGTTCCGGCTTTCCAACCGGACACTCACCGCGGTCGATGCGGTGGATCTTGAAATCCGTGAAGGGGAGATATTCGGCATCATCGGCTACAGCGGTGCAGGTAAAAGCACACTGATCCGTATGCTGAATGGCCTTGAAAAGCCGACGAGCGGCAACGTGACTGTAAACGGCATGAAAATGTCCTCGGTCTCCGGGGCGGATCTGAGGAAGGCCCGCCAGAAGGTGAGTATGATTTTTCAGCACTTCAATCTGCTATGGTCCCGTACGGTTGCGGAGAACATTGCATTCCCTCTGGAAATTGCAGGGGTGAAAAAAGTGGATCGGGAGCCGAAAGTACGGGAGCTGATCCGGCTCGTCGGCCTTGAGGGCAGAGAGGACGCCTATCCGTCCGAACTCTCTGGCGGACAGAAACAGCGTGTCGGGATTGCCCGCGCGCTGGCCAATGATCCGGATGTACTGCTCTGCGACGAAGCCACCTCCGCACTCGACCCGGAGACGACCGATTCGATCCTGGACCTTCTCACAGATATCAATAAGCGGCTGAACCTCACGATTGTGCTGATTACGCATGAAATGCACGTCATCCGGAAAATCTGTCACCGGGTGGCGGTCATGGAGGCAGGCCGGGTCGTCGAGATGGGGAATGTACTCCAGGTCTTCCGCTCGCCGCAGCAGCCGATCACGAAGCGTTTTGTCTCACAGGTCACGGAGTCACCTGATGTAAAGCAGGCGATCGGGCAACTGATCAAGGAAAACCCGGACGGCACATTGATCCGTCTGGGCTTTGTCGGCGAACGTACGGGAGAGCCTGTACTTGCCCGGCTCATCCGGACATTCAACATCGATGTCAACATCCTGCAGGCCAATGTCTCGCAGACGCATGGCGGGACTTTCGGGTCCATCATCCTGAATCTGGCCGGCGATGAGTCAGCGATTACCGAGGCAGTGGAATTCCTTCACTCGGAAGGCGTGGAAACAGAGGTGATCGACCGTGATTGAACAACTGTTTCCGAACGTTGACTGGGACAAGATGTGGGAAGCTACGCTCGAGACCCTATACATGACAGCAGTTGCTACACTGTTCACTTTCCTGATCGGGCTCGTGCTCGGCATCCTGCTTTTCCTGACAGGTCCTAAAGGAATCTATCAGAACCGGCTGTCCAACCTGATCACAGCGGCATTCGTCAACATCTTCCGGTCGATTCCATTTATTATCCTGATCATTTTGCTGATTCCGCTGACGAAGTTCCTGCTCGGTTCGATCCGCGGCCCGAATGCGGCCCTGCCGGCGCTGATCATCGGTTCCGCGCCGTTTTACGGACGGATGGTCCAGATCGCACTTGCGGAGATCGACAAAGGAGTCATTGAGGCTGCGCGTTCCATGGGGGCGACCACGTGGACCATCATTCGGAAAGTGCTTCTTCCGGAATCGATGCCGGCGCTGATCTCCGGCATCACTGTGACGGCAATTGCGCTTGTCGGATATACGGCGATGGCAGGAATCATCGGTGCAGGCGGCCTGGGCAACCTGGCTTATCTGGACGGATTTCAGAGAAGCCGGACCGACGTGACAATAGTCGCCACGATCCTGATCCTGGTCATTGTCTTTGCCATCCAGTGGATCGGGGATATCCTGGTCAAGCGGACGGACAAACGCTAAAAGTCTTTATTAAAAAACAATAACAAAACCCAAGGGGGAAACAATCATGAAGAAATTTGCAGCAGGACTATTTTTGGCGACTGGAACACTCGCTCTGGCAGCATGCGGTGCAGGCGGAGATGACACGTCTTCAGGAACATCCGAAGGCGGGGAAGGCGGCGGTGAGCCAAAGGAACTCGTTGTCGGCGCATCCAACGTTCCGCATGCTCTCATCCTGGAAGAGGCAAAACCGCTTCTCGAGGAAAAAGGTATCGAGCTTGAAATCGAAACTTACCAGGACTATGTTCTCCCGAACGAGGACCTAGAATCTGAAGAAATTGGTGCGAACTACTTCCAGCACATTCCTTATCTTGAAACTCAGATGGCTGACCACGGCTATGACTTCGTGAATGCAGGCGGCATCCATATCGAGCCGATCGGCATCTATTCCAACAAGCACGATTCGCTCGAAGATCTGCCGGATGGCGCAACAATTCTCATGAGCAACTCGGTTGCTGACCATGGCCGGATCCTTTCCATGCTGGAAAGCCAGGGCCTCATCAAGCTTGATGAGGGAGTCGACAAGACTGCGGCAGAGGTCAAAGATATCGTAGAAAATCCGAAAAACCTCGAGTTCGACGCAGATTATGAAGCATCCTTCCTGCCTCAGCTCTACAATCAGGATGAAGGGGATGCGCTCCTTATCAACTCCAACTATGCGATTGACGCCGGGCTCAACCCGCTGGAAGATGCAATCGCACTCGAGGACTCCGAATCTCCTTACGTCAACGTGATCGCTGTCCGCAGCGGTGACGAAGAAAATGAAGAGATCCAGGCACTTGTCGAAGTGCTCCGCTCCAAGGAAATTCAGGACTTCATCGTTGAAGAATGGGGCGGCTCGGTCGTACCTGTTGACGGAGAATAATTGAATTGGACAAAATAGGCCGCCGCGCCGGGATTTAAAACATATCCCGGCGCGGCGGCTTTTTTAGTGCTTAGGAAATTATAAATTGTCACTCTGTGGATAACAGCTATTCAGGCGGCATTCACGGCCAGCTTCAGCGCCCAGCAACTGGCAAACTTCACCCTTCTCGATTGCGATAAGTCAACATCGGTTCGTTCCTCACCGTGTTTCTTTTACCTCATTGTAAAGGGCTCCAGTTTGTACGCTGCTGAACGGGCGCTTGCGCTTTTGTTCTGCCTGCCTGTCTTTTCCTGTTGTAACCGCTAACAAGAAAATGTATTCTGAATAAGTGACCAAGCCTTCTAACGGCTGGGGGAATGTGATAAAGTGGTCACATCAAAAAAACAAGTGTCTTTTTAGGGGGAACACTCATCATGAAGAAAATCGGTCTGCTCGGCCGGATCGTCATCGCCATTGCGCTGGCGGTCGGCATCGGCGCGATCCTCACACAGATCCCGGAAAAGTATGGGCTCTGGTTCGTGGAGCTCGGCGCGACATTTAATATGCTGTTCGGCGGATTTCTAAGCTTCGTCGTTCCGCTCATCATCATCGGCTTTATTGCACCCGGCATTGCCAAGCTCGGCAAAGGTTCCGCGAAGATGCTGGGTCTCTCGACCGGACTGGCCTATGCTTCCACGATCATTGCGGGTATCCTGGCGTTTTTCGTGGCATCCAACGTTCTTCCTGGATTGATCGGCGCTCCTTCTGTTGATGGAATCAGCGACCCGTCGGAAGCACTGGCTTCGGCGTTCTTTGAGCTTGAGATCGTGCCGATCATGGGCGTGCTCACTTCTCTCATCTTTGCGTTTCTGATGGGAATCGGGATGGCTGCGACCGGAAGCAAGACATTGATCAGCGTGTTTGAGGAATTCCAGAATCTGATCGAGAAGACGATCAGCAGTGTCATCATCCCGCTGCTGCCGTTCCATATCTTTGGCGTCTTCCTCAATATGACTTACGCCGGACAGGTAGCAAGTGTCCTTTCGGTTTTCGCAATGGTGTTCGTTCTGATCATCGCCATGCACTTGTTCATGCTTCTGCTCCAGTACACGGCGGCAGGGGCGCTCACACAGCGCAATCCGTTCCGCCTCTTGAAAACGATGGCACCTGCTTACTTTACGGCGCTCGGCACGCAGTCTTCCGCGGCGACCATTCCGGTCACCGTCCGTCAGGCCCGCAAAACCGGAGCGTCGGACAAGGTTGTTGACTTCACGGTACCACTGTTCGCCAATATCCATCTGTCGGGCAGTACGATCACGCTGACAACCTGTGCGATCGGTGTCATGCTCATGAATGGTACGCCCGTCACAATTGGCCCGATGATGCAATTCATCGCCGTTCTCGGCGTGACCATGATCGCAGCACCCGGCGTTCCGGGCGGAGCTGTCATGGCGGCGCTAGGCCTTTTGTCCTCAATGCTTGGCTTCACAGAGCCGATGATTGCTCTGATGATCGCTCTCTATATGGCACAGGACAGCTTTGGTACGGCGACGAACGTAACTGGGGACGGAGCGCTTGCCATCATCACAGACCGTTTTGCAAACTCGGAAGAGGCCGCTTCTTCACCTGCAGCGGCAGGAACGAAAACAGTCTGATTTTCCCTGTTTTGAAGTGTGGAGATGGGGTACACTAGAAGGGAAATCAAACCGGCATTAGCCGGCATTATCGAAAGGAATGGTTCATTATCGACCCCATGAGGCTCGAGTATACGGACAGGATGGCACAAAGTTTTCGGAGTACACACGGCATCGGCTATGAGGATTACCGCATGAATCCGAAGCTTCAGCTGGAAGTGGAAAAGCAGCGGGAGCGGGAATACGCCCTCAGCCAATCTTTCGGCAGCAGGCCGGAAACGGGTGGCCATCACCAGACAATGACCGAATAATAATGAACCCGTATTAAAGGACCGCCGCTTTAAGCGCCGGTCCTTTTGTCAATCTGATTACCATTCTCAATGGCAGGCGATAATTGAAAATGACTTTCACTGAAGGCCAAAGTTGCCTGGAATCCTTTAAATAACAGGATTTTCGCGATTCCAGGACCAACTTATGTGTCTCGTCTAAATGATTTGCAAGCATCCCCAGTTTCAGTTAAGATTAGAATGATGATAAATAAGGATGGCATTGCCGTCCATACTGGAGGTATTCGGATGTCTACTCTCGAAATCAAAGGTCTGCACGTCGAAATTGAAGGCAAGGAAATTCTGAAAGGCGTCGACCTGACTATTAATACAAATGAAATCCATGCTGTCATGGGACCGAACGGGACAGGGAAGTCCACGCTCGCTTCGGCTATCATGGGGCATCCAAAATACGAAGTCACTGCCGGAACAGTCACACTGGACGGCGAAGACGTACTTGAAATGGAAGTCGACGAACGCGCCCAGGCGGGTCTCTTCCTCGCAATGCAATACCCAAGTGAAATCTCCGGCGTGACAAATGCCGACTTCCTCCGCTCCGCGATCAATGCACAGCGCGAAGAAGGAGACGAAATCTCGCTTATGAAGTTCATCCGTGAACTCGATAGCAAGATGGATACACTCGAAATGGATCAGGATATGGCACAGCGCTACCTGAACGAAGGCTTCTCCGGCGGTGAGAAAAAGCGCAACGAAATCCT
Source organism: Bhargavaea sp. GQ12 (assembly GCF_059758705.1). Lineage (NCBI taxonomy): Bacteria > Bacillati > Bacillota > Bacilli > Caryophanales > Caryophanaceae > Bhargavaea > Bhargavaea sp. GQ12. The sequence goes on along the minus strand of NZ_JCAXEU010000008.1, from coordinate 47,194 downwards.
TCAGCTCATGATGCTGAAGCCTAAATTCGCCATCCTCGACGAGATCGACTCCGGCCTCGACATCGATGCGCTGAAAGTCGTTTCCAAAGGCGTCAACGAGATGCGCGGTGAGAACTTCGGCTGCCTGATCATCACGCACTATCAGCGCCTCCTCAACTACATCACGCCTGACCACGTCCATGTCATGATGCAGGGCCGCGTCGTCAAATCCGGCGGACCTGAACTGGCTCACAAGCTTGAGGCACAGGGCTATGACTGGATCAAGGAAGAGCTTGGCATCGAAGATGAAACAATCGGACAAGAAGCATAACGGAAGGGGACAAACGAAATGACGGTTGAAACGAAATTGACATTGACCGGCGAGGATGTGCGTTCCTATTCGGAGTCGAACCGTGAACCGGAATGGCTCGCGGCCAAACGTTCCGAGGCATATGCACTTGCCGAAACACTCCAGCTGCCGAAGCCGGACAAGACGAAGATCCAAAACTGGAACTTCACCGACTTCCCAGTGCACGCAGTGAAGGACGAGCAGCTTACCGGCCTTGCGGAGCTTCCGCAGGACGCCAGGGCGCTCATCGATATCGAAGGACAGAAAAATATCTATGTCCAGCGGAACAATACGCCTGCTTATGTGAAGCTCTCGGACGAGCTCAGCGAACAGGGTGTCATCCTTACTGATATTTTCACGGCAGCGCGGGAGCATTCCGAACTGCTCCAGAAATATTTCATGAGCGACGCGGTCAAGGTCGACGAGCACAAGCTCACCGCCCTGCATGCGGCATTCATGAACGGCGGCGCCTTCGTCTACGTCCCTAAGGGCGTCGAAGTAAAAGAGCCTGTACAGGTACTCTTCCTTCATGACAGCGAAGATGTCTCCCTCTTCAACCACGTGATTGTCGTGGCGGAGGACAACAGCTCGCTCACTTACGTGGAAAACTATCTGTCCCTCACAAGCGAATCAAACGGGCAGGCAAACATCATCTCCGAAGTATTCGCAAATGACGGTGCTACCGTCACTTACGGTGCGGTCGATGTTCTTTCGGCAGGATTCACGTCCTACATCAACCGCCGCGGAGTAACAGGCCGCAATGCCAAGATCGAATGGGCACTCGGACTGATGAATGATTGCGACACAATCTACGAAAACGTCACCCACCTGGTGGGTGACGGCTCGAACAGCAATTCCAAGTCGGTCCTTGTCGGACGCGGCAGCCAAAAGCAGAACGTCACAGCGAAAATCGTACACTGGGGCCAGGACACCGACGGATTCATCCTCCAACACGGTGTCATGAAAGAAGAGGCGTCCACGATCTTCAACGGTATCGGCAAGATCGAGCACGGTGCAACCCGCTCCAACGCAGTTCAGGAGTCCCGTGTTCTCATGCTGAGCGAAAAAGCGCGCGGAGATGCCAACCCGATCCTCCTGATCGATGAAGACGATGTTACGGCAGGCCACGCCGCTTCCGTAGGACGTGTGGATCCGCTTCAGCTTTACTACCTCATGAGCCGCGGTATCTCCCAGGCAGAGGCCGAACGCCTGATCGTTCATGGTTTCCTGGCGCCGGTCGTCTCCCAGCTCCCGATCGAGGGCGTCAAGAAGCAGCTGTCGGAGGTCATTGAAAGGAAAGTGCGCTAATGCTCACAAAAGACATGAAAAGCCGCTTCCCGATCCTCGACCAGGAAGTGAACGGCCACCCGCTGGTCTATCTTGACAGCGCGGCTACTTCACAAAAGCCGGATGTCGTGATCGAAGCGATCAAACGCTATTACGAAAACGATAATTCCAACGTGCACCGGGGCGTCCATACTCTTGGCAACCGGGCAACGGATGAATACGAAGGAGCACGCCAGAAGGTAGCGGACTTCATCAACGCTTCGTCCGTCCAGGAAGTGATTTTCACCCGCGGCACGACGACCTCGATCAACACGGTCGCCCAAAGTTACGGCCGGGCGAATTTATCGGAAGGGGACGAAATCGTCATTACGATGATGGAGCACCATTCCAACATCATTCCATGGCAGCAGCTGGCCAAGGAAACAGGTGCGACCTTGAAATATATCGACCTGGAAGATGACGGGACACTCTCTCTCGATAAAGTTGAAGAGACAATCACCGGCAAAACAAAGATTGTTTCGGTCATGTACGTGTCGAACGTGCTCGGCACTAAGAACCCGATCAAGGAGATTGCGGAAATCGCCCACCGGAACGGTGCGGTCATGGTGGTGGACGGCGCACAGGCTGCGCCTCACCTGAAAGTCGACGTGCAGGATCTGGACTGCGACTTCTTCGCATTCTCCGGACACAAGATGGGTGGGCCGACTGGCATCGGTGTCCTGTACGGCAAGAAATCTCTTCTTGAAGACATGGAGCCGGTTGAATTTGGCGGCGAAATGATCGATTTTGTCGGCCTGTACGAATCGACATGGAAAGAACTTCCGTGGAAATTTGAAGGCGGCACGCCGATCATCGCAGGCGCTATCGGACTGGGAGCGGCAATCGACTTCCTCCAGGAAATCGGACTAGAAAATATCGACAAGCATGAAAAGCATCTCGCAGCCTATGCCATGGAGAAGATGTCGGAAATCGACGGTCTGACCATCTACGGTCCTGCTGATCCCGATCTCCGTGCCGGCATCGTAACTTTCAATCTCGACGGAGTGCATCCGCATGACGTCGCGACGGTTCTTGATATGAACGGGATCGCCGTGCGTGCCGGCCATCACTGCGCCCAGCCGCTTATGAAGCGGCTCGGTGCGACTGCGACGGCGCGGGCAAGCTTCTACGTATACAATACGGAAGCAGATGTCGACCGCCTCGCAGATGGGCTCCGCATAGCAAAGGAGTATTTCTCTGATGTCATCTCTTAATCTCGACCAGCTGTACAGGCGGGTCATCATGGACCACTATAAGAATCCACGCAACAAAGGGGAACTCACTGACGGAGGCCTCACCATCGACATGAACAATCCGACATGCGGTGACCGGATCCACCTGACGATGCAGGTGGAAGACGGCATCGTGCAGGATGCGAAGTTCGACGGCGAAGGGTGCTCGATCTCGATGGCATCCGCGTCGATGATGACGCAGGCGGTCAAAGGGAAATCCGTCGAAGATGCAGTCAGGCTGTCCAAGGCCTTTTCCGATATGATGCTCGGCAAAGAACTGGACGATAGCCTGGATCTCGGGGACATCGAGGCGCTTTCCGGCGTCTCCCAATTCCCGGCCCGCATCAAGTGTGCAACCTTGGCATGGAAGGCAATGGAAAAAGGTGTCGACAGCGATGCCAATCCAAAATGAACGGAGGAACAATAATGGCTAAAAAAATGCCGGAAATCGGCGATTATAAATACGGCTTCCACGACAAAGACGTATCGGTTTTCCGTTCGAAGCGCGGCCTGACTAAAGAAATCGTCGAAGAAATCTCCAGGATGAAAGAAGAGCCCCAATGGATGCTCGACTACCGCCTGAAGGCTCTCGACATCTTCTATAAAAAGCCGATGCCGATGTGGGGAGGCGATCTCAGCGAGCTGAACTTCGACGAGATCACTTACTACGTCAAGCCATCGGAAGCGACTGAGCGCTCATGGGATGAAGTCCCTGAAGAGATCAAGCGTACATTCGACAAGCTGGGCATTCCGGAAGCGGAACAAAAGTACCTCGCGGGTGTTTCCGCGCAATACGAGTCCGAAGTCGTCTACCACAACATGAAGGAAGACCTCGAGGACATGGGCATCGTCTTCAAGGACACCGACTCGGCGCTCCGCGAAAACGAAGATATCTTCAAAAAGTACTGGGCAACGGTCATCCCGGCTGCGGACAACAAGTTCTCCGCACTGAACTCCGCGGTCTGGTCGGGCGGTTCGTTCATCTATGTCCCGCCGGGCGTAAAGGTGGATACTCCACTCCAGGCTTACTTCCGCATCAACTCCGAGAACATGGGGCAGTTTGAGCGTACGCTGATCATCGTGGATGAAGGCGCAAGCGTTCACTATGTAGAGGGCTGCACAGCGCCTGTCTACACGACCAACTCGCTTCACTCGGCGGTTGTTGAGATCATCATCAAGAAGGATGCTTATTGCCGTTACACGACCATCCAGAACTGGGCGAACAACGTCTACAACCTCGTGACAAAGCGCGCGGTTGCAGAAGAAAACGCGACAATGGAATGGATCGACGGCAACATCGGCTCCAAGCTGACGATGAAATATCCGGCTGTCCTTCTCAAGGGCGAAGGCGCACGCGGCATGACGCTGTCCATCGCACTTGCAGGCAAAGGCCAGCACCAGGATGCGGGTGCGAAAATGATGCACCTTGCACCGAACACGTCCTCGACGATCGTCTCCAAGTCGATCTCGAAACAGGGCGGCAAGGTTTCGTACCGCGGAATTGTGCACTTCGGCCGCAAGGCACACGGTGCGCGTGCCAACATCGAGTGTGATACGCTCATCATGGACAACCAGTCCACGTCCGACACGATCCCGTACAACGAGATCCTGAACGACAACATCTCCCTCGAACACGAAGCCAAAGTCTCGAAGGTATCCGAAGAGCAGCTCTTCTACCTCATGAGCCGCGGCATCTCCGAGGAAGAAGCGACAGAAATGATCGTAATGGGCTTCATCGAGCCATTCACGAAAGAACTTCCGATGGAATACGCGGTCGAAATGAACCGCCTCATCAAGTTCGAAATGGAAGGCTCGATCGGTTAATATGAATCATCTGTATCCCGTCACATTTGTGGCGGGATTTTTTCATGTATGGATTTAAATGATCTGTTGAGTGGTAGAGATTGGGGAAGGAGTGAGACCATGAACATACCAAGCATCACACTCAAAGACGGACTGTCCATCCCGGTAATGGGCTACGGGACGGTGTTCCTTAAGGGAAGGGCGGCAGTCGATTCATTCAGGCACGCTATCGACAACGGTTACAGGCTGCTCGATTCTGCCTATAACTATGAAAATGAAGGAACGCTTGGCGAAGCGATCCGGCAGGCTACTGTCGGTCGTGATGAACTGATTGTCACCTCCAAGCTTCCCGGCCGTTATCATGAATACAGCGAGGCCCTGAAAGCCATCGAGGAATCCCTCTACCGTGCGCGGTTGGATCACTTCGACCTATATCTGATCCACTGGCCGAACCCGAAGGAAGGCAAGTATGTGGAAGCCTGGCAGGCATTGATCGAGGCGAAAAAACGCGGCCTCGTCCGGTCAATCGGTGTCAGCAACTTCCTGCCGGAACATATTGAACGATTGGAGAAGGAAACGGGAGAGCTGCCGGTAATCAACCAGATCGAGCTGCATCCGTTCTTTAACCAGGAGGAACAGCGGAAATGGCATGATGAGCGGGGAATTGTCACAGAGTCCTGGAGCCCGCTGTTCCGCGGACGCGGAGTCCTGAGCGAGCCTGTCATTATGGACTTGGCGGACAAGTATGGAAAAACACCGGCACAGATTGTGCTGAGATGGCATTATCAGCACGGCGCAGTTTCGATTCCTCGTTCCGCCCATCCGGACAGGCAGCGTGAAAACTTGGCGATTTTCGATTATAAACTGTCTGAAGAGGACATGGAAAAGATTGATTCCCTCAGCCGCCCGGATGGCCGCATCGACGACCAGGATCCGGCGGTTTATCAGGAATTCTGATCGGCCTTCCTATGTGCAAGATGATTCAATCCTTGAGTGTATTCAAAGAGGGACAGTGATCCATCACTGTCCCTCTTTTCCTATCAGCACCGGCTTTCCGGGTCCCTGATGCGGGTATTGTGATAAGATGAATCATATAAAAATAGGATGAAGGGAGCGGGAGGCCCATGATCAGGGTTGGCCTGACCGGTTGGGGCGACCACCCGGATGTATACAGCCCCACCTCCAAAAAAACGGATAAGCTGAAGGACTACAGCGGTCATTTCAAGCTCGTGGAGCTGGACTCGACCTTTTACGCCATCCAGTCGGAGCGGAATATCCGGAAATGGATCAATGAGACGCCTGACGGCTTCGGCTTCATCGTCAAGGCGTACCAGGGGATGACCGGCCACCACCGCGGACGGCTTCCCTATGAGTCAGAAGAAGAGATGTTCCGGCTTTTCCGGCTGTCGGTCGGGCCGATGCTGGAGGCTGGCAAGCTGCCGATGATTCTCGCCCAGTACCCGCCCTGGTTCGACTGCACTAAAGAGAATGTCGGTGTGCTGAGGAAGATGAGGGACTATCTCGATGAACTTGATGTGGCCGTCGAATTCCGGCATCAGTCGTGGTACTCGGAGAAATACCGGGAAGGCACATTGGAATTTCTCCGCGAGCAGCGGTTCATCCACTCGGTATGCGATGAACCGCAGGCGGGGGAAGGCAGCGTCCCCTTCGTTCCTGAAGCCATACGCGAGGACAAGACACTCGTCCGCCTGCACGGGCGCAATACTGCAGGGTGGAAGGCGAACGGGCGTGACGATAAGAAATGGCGGGAAGTCCGCTATCTCTATGACTACAATGACAGTGAACTGAAAGGGTTGGCCGAAGAAATCACCGGCATCGCCTCCCAGGATGTCTATGTCGTCTTTAACAACAACTCGGGCGGACATGCTGCTGAAAATGCCAAGCGGTTCATGGGCATCGCAGGAATAGAAACGGCCCGGCCCGGCGCACAACAGTTGGATCTGTTTGGCGGGGAGGATCTCTGATGGAGTTTGTCATTCTGGCCGTAACGGGGCTTTTTGCCGGCATTGTCGGTGCGCTGGTCGGCCTCGGGGGCGGTGTGGTCCTTGTGCCGGCCGCCCTTTATTTCGGCATCACCCTCGGCTGGGTGCCGGGCCTGACCCCGCAGAAAATCGTCGGACTGTCTGTCATCATGATGATCTTCATCGGGCTGTCTTCGACACTCTCTTATATGAAGTCAAAGACGGTTGATTACCGGAGCGGGCTGATCTTTTTTGCGGGAAGCATCCCTGGTACGGTCCTTGGAGCCTACGTGAACAAAGGGCTGGACCTGCCGTCATTTAATCTTTATTTCGGCATCCTGCTCATCTTCCTGTCCGTGCTCCTGCTCGTGAGGAAACATCTGAAGCCGGTACGATGGTTTGTCGAGCATGGAAGCACGCGTACATTTACGGATCCGGAAGGCAGCGTCCATAATTACGGATATCCCGTCTGGTTTGCGGTCATGCTGACATTTATTGTCGGGTTTGCTTCAGGGCTTTTTGGAATCGGAGGGGGCTCGATCATCGTTCCCGCAATGATTTTGCTGTTCCTGTTTCCGCCGCATGTTGCGGTTGGGACATCGATGTTCATGGTCTTTCTGTCAGCGATCGTCAATGCGGCAAGCCATATCTCACTCGGCAATGTACCGTGGCTTTATACGCTTCCCGTCGTACCGGCTGCATACATAGGGGCAAAAGTCGGAGCGGCATTGAACAAACGTCTGAACTCTGAAACTCTGGTGACCGCACTCCGGATCATTCTTCTGATCACGGGGATCCGGTCCATCTATGAAGGAATCTGGGGCTGATTGCACGTTGAAGGAAACGATTCATATTTATCATACAAATGATCTCCACAGCCATTTCGAAAAGTGGCCGAGAATCCGGGAATTCCTCCTTAAGCGCAAGGCATACCATAAAGAGCGTAATGAGGCTTGTTTTGTGTTCGATATCGGTGACCATATCGACCGTTCCCATCCCTATACGGATGCCACCAGGGGAAAAGGGAATGTATTGATGCTCAATGAAATCGGCTATGATGCCGTCACGATCGGCAACAATGAAGGTATCACCCTTTCACCAAGCGAACTGTCCGCTCTTTATGAGGAAGCGAATTTCCCGGTCATCCTAAACAACCTGTTCACGGGAAAAGGAAACTATCCCGGCTGGACCGTTCCTGAGGGTTATCTGACGACCCGCTCGGGCATCCGGATCGGACTAATTGCCGCCACAGCCGATTTCAGCACATCCTATGAGCGTCTGGGATGGAAGGTGACCGGGCCGCGTTCCGCACTCGAGGCAGCAGCGCCCCAAGTCAGCGGACAGTCTGACATTCTGGTCTGCCTGTCGCATATGGGGTCTTCGGAGGACGACCGGCTTGCGGAGCACACGGGCGGCAAGATTGATGTCATCCTCGGCGGACATACCCATCATCTGTATCCGGACGGCAGGGAGGTCGGCGGCACGCTGATCGCCGCAGCCGGAAAATGGGGACAGTATATAGGCGAGGTGACGCTGACGTTCGATCATTCGGAAGGGCGGGTCGTCGAAGCAACGGCTAAGGTCCACGACACGGAGACACTGCCCATACCCGATGACGACACGAGCTATGACCGTCAGTTAAGGAAGAAGGCGGCGGAACTGCTGTCGGCAACCGTATTCCAGACACCTTACGAACTCCGGGGGGGCTGGGCCGGTCCCACCGCACTTTCCGACCTGTTTGCTGATGCACTCCTTTCCCATACAGGTGCAGATTGCGCCATGTTCAACTCGGGAATCTTTCTCGGCGGACTACCGGAAGGCACCGTTTCCGGGATGGACCTGCACCGTCTCCTGCCACATCCGATCAATCCGTGTGTCATTACGCTGACCGGCACTGAAGTGGAGGAGGCATATGAGCTGAGCCTGGATGCCGAGTGGCCGGACATCCGGCTTAAAGGACTCGGATTTCGGGGCGAGGTGGTCGGGGCGATGATCCATCACAAAATGGGCCGCGGTTCGGACGGCAGGCTGCATGTGGCCGGCAATCCGGTTGAACCGGACAGGCAGTACCGGCTGGCAACACTGGATCTGTTCACCTATGGTTTCTTTTTTCCGGCATTCAAGAAGGCCAAAAAAGAATATTTCATGCCGGAATTTATCCGGGATGTCCTTGCCGGATACGCAATCCGGAAGTTTGGTGCACCCTCCTCATAAATCCATCCCTCTCCCCGTAAGATGGGGCAGGGGGATTATTTATTGAAGTTTCCTTATGCGCGCAGGAGGAGGCTGCGACCCGGAGCGGGAAAAAGGCGGCTCCTGCCGCTCCTCCTCCCGGTTGGACTCATCATGGTGGTGGGAATGTTTTATTTTATCAATGCCAGGCTTGCACCTGCACTGACCGAGTACGCGGAAGTGCAAACGGCAAAGATTGCCTCACAAGTGATCGCCAAGGCCATTGATGCACGGACGGCAAATGTCCTTGATGTTAACGACATCATCGAGTACGTCCCTGCCGAGCAGTCGGAAGTTGTCACGGCCAAGCTGAATACGGAAATCATCAACCGCTTCATCGCGGAAACTCATGGCCTGGTCGAGGACCACCTTGAAATGGCCGAGGCAGGGGACCTGAGCGCGCTGCCCAAAATCGAGAACATCGAGTATGATGTGGAAACGATGAAGGACAGAGACGGCATCGTGTTTTTCGTGCCGCTCGGTCAGGCGATCGGTATGCCAATGCTCGGGAACCTCGGCCCGAAAGTCCCGATCCGCTTCCATGTAATCGGCAATGTCCACGCCAACGCCAAAACTGAGATCCGTGAGTTCGGCATCAACAATGCGCTTGTCGAGGTAAACGCCATTATCCAGGTAAATGTCCAGATTATCGTGCCGTTTGCATCCAAGCAGTCCACTGTCCAGCAACAGATTCCAATTGCCATCGGCCTTGTGCAGGGCAAGGTGCCGCATATCTTCAATAAAGGAGAGAATGTGGACCCTCCGTCCATCGAAGTGCCGATCCCGCTCCCGGAAGACTAAATCTCCTATTGCAAACTTCAGGTTCATCTGCTATGATCGTTGACATGGTATAAATAGAATCGATTGGGTAGAGGCCGCAATCGCTTATGAGTAGCACACGTGAGTTGACAACGATGACCGTGCGTAAAAGGAAGCATTGCCGAAGTGGACCGGAAAGTCAGCGAAGGTCCGCTGGGGCCATTCCGAACAGGGATGGCACTGTCATGCGGGAAGGCCCGCATGGAGAGCTACAGATCGTACGTTGTGATGATGCATTCCAACTGACGAACTTAGTTACGGCCGGCTTCCTTTTGCGCAACAGCGCAGGGTGCCGGTCGTTTTAGCTTTTGCAAACAGGCTTTTACCCCTTCGGAAACGGAGGAATGGAAACATGTCAGGTACAATACTTTCGATCCTGCCGCCGCTGATCGCCATTGTCATGGTGCTGGTCACGAAACGCGTGCTTCTCTCGCTCGGCACAGGAATCATCGCAGGCGCACTGATTGTAGCCTCATTCAGTCCGCTGGCGTCTCTCAAGTCGTTCTGGACGGCACTCACAATCAGCTTCTGGGACGGCGGGCTGAATACCTATAACATCTTTATCATGCTGTTCGTCCTTCTGCTTGGCGTACTGACGGCATTTGTCAGTCTGTCGGGCGGAAGCCGTGCATTCGCCGAATGGGCGACAAAGCGCATCCGGACCCGCCGGGGGGCAAGATTGCTTCCGGTCTTTCTCGGAATCCTGATTTTCGTCGATGATTATTTTAATGCGCTGGCAGTCGGACAGATCGCCCGGCCTGTCACGGACTCGCATAAGGTTTCACGGGCGAAGCTGGCCTATTTCATCGACTCGACTTCTGCGCCGATTTGCTCGATTGCTCCGATTTCCAGCTGGGGCGCATACCTCATCGGGGTGATCGGTACGATTCTCGCCGGTGCTTCCGTCGTATCTTATTCCGCACTTGAAGCATTCCTGCTCATGATTCCGATGAACTTCTATGTGCTTGCCACATTGGTCTTCGTGTTCTTCGCGGCCATCACCAATTTCGATTTTGGCGAGATGCGCAAGCATGAGCGCCGTGCCATCGAAAAAGGTGAACTGTTTGATCCGAATAAGGAAGTGCCGGGTGAGCTCAAAGAAGAGTTCCCTGTCCACAACAACGGACGTGTCATCGACCTTGTGCTTCCGATTATCACACTTGTCGCAGTCACATTCGGCGCCATGATGCTGACAGGCTACCGCGGAAGCATGGCTGAATACGGCCGCTCGGATATCTGGACCATTTTTGAGATGACAGATGTTCCGGTGTCACTTCTCGCAGGGGGCATCGCCGGAGTGCTGGTCGCGCTGGTTCTGTTCATGACCCAGCCGGGGAAGGGAGACTTCCGCAAGTCAGACTTTATCGTTCCTGCATTCACCAGCGGTATCCGGGCAATGATGCCGGCGGTATCCATCCTCATTCTCGCATGGGCGCTTACGTATCTGATCGGTGAACTCGAAACAGGCGCCTTCCTGTCCGGAGTGGTTGAACGAGCAAACATTCCTGTAGAACTCCTTCCGGCGATCATGTTCGTCCTCGCGGGCGTCATGGCGTTCTCGACAGGGACATCTTGGGGATCGTTCGGTATCCTGCTTCCGATAGCAGGGGAAATCATGCTGAACGCGGCCCCCGAGATGCTGATCGCGTCTCTTGCTGCAGTACTCGGCGGCGCAGTATTCGGTGACCACTGTTCGCCGATTTCAGATTCGACAATCATGTCGTCGACCGGAGCGGGCTCCAACCATATCGACCACGTAGCCACACAGTTGCCATATGCCTTGTCAAGTGCCGCTATAGCAACCACCGGGTATGTCGTCATGGGCCTCACTGATTCTCTTGCACTGGGACTTCTCACAGTTGTAATCCTGCTGGCGTCTGTAATTATTATCTGGGTAATGAAAGGTCGCACAGCAACTCCTGCGATTCATGAACATACAGGAAACTAATTCAAAAGACAGGGGAAAACCCCTGTCTTTTGTTATGCGCGCAAAAGGTGTCGAAAAAGAAAAAAGGCTTTGACTTCATATTTCAGGGTCGTTATACTTACAATAGGGTTAAAGAAGTCTGAATAAAATAAATCTTTCCGTTTATTAGAAATATGGGGGATGGACGGAAAGAAACATCAAGGGGGATCAATATGGGACAGCGTTCACAATGGGGGACTAGGGCCGGTTTTATCCTTGCCGCGGTGGGGTCCGCGGTAGGGCTGGGGAACATCTGGCGTTTTCCTTATGTCGCCTATGAAAATGGCGGCGGGGCATTTTTCATTCCATATTTATTTGCGCTTCTGACTGCCGGAATCCCGATTCTGATCATGGAATTCACGATCGGACAGAAATACCGCGGTTCGGCGCCGCTTTCCTTCTTCAGGATGGAAGGGAAAAAGGCTGAATGGCTGGGATGGTGGGGAGTTTTTGTCGCCTTTGTCATCTCCACCTATTATTCTGTCATTATCGCATGGGCGATGAAGTACACGGTGTATTCGTTCAATTTACAGTGGGGGGACGATACACAGGGCTTCCTGTTCGGCGATGTGCTGAACCTGGCTGACACGCCGGGGCAGGTGGGCGGCTTTGTGCCGGGCGTTCTGATTCCGCATATTCTTGTGTGGATTATCGTATTCGGCATTCTGTTTGCGGGCGTGAAGAAAGGAATTGAGCTGGCAAACAAAATTTTTATTCCGGTTTTAGTCATCGTTTTCCTGATGATTGTCATCCGGGCTGTGACGCTTCCAGGAGCATTAACAGGGCTCGAGGCATTCTTCAAGCCGGACTTGAGCCAATTGGCAAACGGTACTGTCTGGGTAGCGGCCTATGGCCATATCTTCTTTAGTCTCTCGATTGCCTTCGCAATCATGATCACTTATTCCAGCTATCTGCCAAGAAAATCAGATATCACGAACAACGCCTTCATCACAGGCTTTGCAAACTCCGGCTTTGAGCTTCTCGCCGGAATCGGTGTATTTGCCGCCCTCGGGTTCATGGCTGTACAAAGCAACGTTGCGGTTGATGAAGTGGCTACGGCAGGTGTCGGTCTCGCCTTTGCGGTGTTCCCGCAGATCATAAACGAGTTCCCTGGCATGAATGCACTTTTTGGAGTCCTATTCTTCCTATCACTCGTACTGGCAGGGCTATCGTCACTCATTTCAATTTGTGAGACGTATGTAGCAGGCCTTTCGGAGAAACTCGGAATCTCCAGGAACAAGGCGGTCTTATTCGGTGCGGGTGCTGCTTCACTCATCTCGCTCCTGTTTACGACACGTGGCGGGCTTTACTTCCTTGACGCTGTTGATTACTTCATCAACCAGTTTGGCGTCGCATTCATCGGGCTGGTCGAAGTCATCGCCATCGCATGGGTATTCCGCAAGCTTGATGTATTCAAGGAGCATGCCAACCCGATGTCCGATATTCAGATCAGAGGCTGGTGGAAATTCTCCCTGATGTACATTACGCCGCTTGTCCTGGGCTACATGATGTTCGACCTGTTCCGTACGAACCTCGGCAAGCGGTTTGACAATGATACAGGCAACTATGAAGGATATTCGGATGCTTTCATCATGGGGGCCGGGTGGTCTGTGGCCATCGCTGCGCTTGTACTCGGTATCCTGTTCTCGCTGATCAAGTGGAACAGGAATGCGTTGGAGCCATATGACAGAGATGAAACATAAGGGGGTAACGCCATGAGCGGATCTGCAATTTTCATGATGATCCTTGGCATTCTGATCATCTGGGGCGGCCTTGCGGCAAGTATTGCCAACGCTGTCTTTAAAGCCAAAAATCGTTAACAGGAGGGCGTCCCATTGCGGGGCGCTTTTACTGTTGACGGGGCATCAATCGGACTCCTGAAGGCTGTTGTACCAACCTGCTCATTGTGTTACATTGACAACAGTGAACATTTTCAAAACAGAGAGAATGGAGCCGATGGCGATGACATCATGCAAGCCGGGAAACGAGCACATCCGAAAACCGGATTGGCTGAAAATCAAGCTGAATACCAACGAGAACTATGTCGATCTGAAAAAGATGATGCGCGAAAAGGGACTGCACACTGTCTGTGAAGAGGCACGCTGTCCGAACATTCATGAATGCTGGGGCGAACGCAGGACCGCAACATTCATGATTCTGGGTGCAGTCTGCACGAGAGCCTGCCGGTTCTGTGCCGTGAAGACGGGCCTGCCGAATGAACTTGACCTTGCCGAACCGGAACGCGTAGCGGATTCAGTCGCTCTGATGAACCTCAAACATGCCGTCATTACGATGGTTGCCCGCGATGACCAGCGTGATGGAGGAGCGGGTGTGATGGCCGAGACAATCCGTGCCATCCGCCGCAAGAATCCGTTCGCGACGGTGGAAGTGCTGCCGTCTGACCTGGCGGGGGATTATGACAGCCTGAAGACACTGATGGATGCCAAGCCGGATATCCTGAACCACAACATCGAAACGGTCCGCCGGATGACAAAGCGGGTCCGCGCACGAGCGACCTACGACCGTTCACTGGAGTTCCTTCGCAGAGCCAAGGAAATGCAACCGGAAATTCCTACAAAGTCTTCCCTTATGGTCGGTCTCGGAGAGACATGGGAGGAAATCATTGAGACGATGGATGACCTCCGCGCGAATAATGTGGATATCATGACAATTGGCCAATATCTGCAGCCGACTAAAAAGCATATTGCTGTCCAGAAATACTACACACCACAGGAGTTCGGCGAGCTCCGCGAGATTGCCATGACCAAAGGATTCTCCCACTGTGAAGCCGGCCCGCTTGTGCGGAGCAGCTATCATGCGGATGAGCAGGTCAACGCAGCTGCCCGTGAACGCCAACGCCGTGGTGAAGCCGAGCTTGCTCCACAAGCCTGAAAGAAGGAACGGACATGATCAGGATTGAAAACACCGAGTACGAAGTAGTCGAGGATTATCGGGATGCCCTGCAAGAGGACGCCCTTGAGGCCCGCTACAGCGAGATTCTCGGCAAATATGACTACATCGTCGGTGACTGGGGCTATGGCCAGCTCAGGCTCAGGGGCTTTTTCGATGATAAAAACCCGAAAGCGACCATCGCGACGAAGATCAGTACCTTGCAGGACTATCTTTATGAGCACTGCAACTTCGGATGCGCCTACTTTGTCATCAAAAGAGTGCAGGGTGCTAAAGGTAAAGGTGCTTCGAAAAAAATGAGCACCAGGCAAGAAAAGGAACAGGAGGACCCGCAGGACGGCGAATGAGCTGTTGCGGGTTTTCGTCTTGAACCGACAGGAGGAATCACCATGTACTTTATCGACCGAAATAAAGTGGAAAAGACAGCAGCCCATATGGAGCATCTTTTTGAAGTGTACGACAGCCGTTCCGACTGGTCGGAAAGCGCAGCAGGAATGCTCGCGATGGAACGGATCGCCCATAATCTTATTGAATCGGTGATCGATATCGGAAATACGCTGATCGATGGCTTCATCATGAGGGATCCCGGCAGTTATGAAGATATCATCGATATTCTTCTGGATGAAAAAGTGATTGAAGCGGATATGGAGGCTCCCCTGAAAGAACTGGTCGGCCTCAGAAAAATGATTGTACGTGAATTCATGGAGGTCGATCCTGCTGAAACGGTGAGAGTGCTGGACGGTACAATGCCGGCTCTCCGGCGTTTCCCGGACAGCACGCGGCGCTACCTGGCTGAAGAGCTTGGCCCGGTTTCGGCATTTCTTCCGGAGGAAGATAAATGAGGAAGTACCATGCATGGTGCTTTGATCTAGATGGGACAGTCTATCGGGGCGAAGAGCCCATACCGGAGACGGTCAGCTTTATCCAAAAACTGAGGGAGCAGGGTGCAGGGGTTTTCTTCGTGACGAACAACTCCGCGCTCACACCGGAGAGCCAAGCGGAAAAACTTGCAAAGATGGGCATCGAGGCCGATCCGGATGAAATCATGACTTCATCGGTGGCTACGGCTGCCCATCTTCTGAAAGTCCACGGTTCGGTCAAAGTCATGATGATCGGTGAAGAAGGGCTCAGGAAAGCGCTTGAAACGGCGGGGCATACCGTTGTCAGACAGCATCCACAAGCAGTGGTGGTCGGCATCGACCGCAGTATCACCTACGGGAAGCTTGCGGATGCTTCACTTGCGGTTTCTGCGGGCGCTTCATTCATTGCCACGAACAGCGACAAAGCGTATCCGACCGAACAGGGCCTCGTGCCCGGCAATGGCGCGTTTGCCGGACTGATCGAGCTGGCGACCGGCGTGAGCCCATATTATATCGGCAAACCATCCGTACCCATGCTCGAAGCGCTGGCCGAAAGACATGGACTGGACAGGAAAGACATGGTGATGGTCGGTGATAACTATGAGACTGACATCACAGCGGGCATCCGGTTTGGCATCGACACGATCCATGTGGACACAGGAGTGACCCGTACAGAGGATCTTGCGCATTACGGGGAGCAGCCGACCTATGCTCTAAAGACGCTGGGAGATTGGAAAGTAAACTAAAAAGCGCAATGCCGGCCGGCATTGCGCTTTATATATATGGATATTTCATCAGAACAGCGGATTCTCTTCAATAAAACGGTAGATGTTTTCCTTTAGTTCATCCGGTGTCTCGCCTTCGACAATCTCGCCGTTGACGACCGCATAGAGCGATTCGGCACATTGCGAGCAGAAGCTGAGGCAACCGTATTCGAGGACATCCAGATTCGTATCCTGTTCGAGTTCCTCGAATGTTTTCTGTGAACCGCAGGCCATGTTGCTCATGCAAAATTCAACGATCGGATTCACAAACATTCACCTCTCCTACCCGAAAATCGTACTCCTTTTTCAACTGCGCGTCAATTAAACGGCTTATTGTGAAACTCCTCACATTCCGATATAATGGCGATGGAATGCAATAAAACATCGAAAACCGAACTTCATCAAAGGAGACTACCATGAAGAAACTAGTCCTTCTAGGCGGCGGCTACGGAAATATGCGAATTCTGCTGCGCCTCCTGCCCAATCAACTTCCCGAGGACCGGGAAATCATCCTGATCGACCGGACACCGTTTCACAGCCTGAAGACCGAATTCTATGCATTGGCGGCAGGCACGGTTCCGGATGCGGAGGTTCGTGTCGACTTTCCTGAACACGAGCGTCTCCGGACGGTCACAGCAGAAGTAGTCGACATCAATATGGATGAACAATGCGTGTATCTCGACAACGGTGACAGCATCCGATATGACGATCTTGTCATTGGGCTTGGCTGTGATGATAACTATCATGATGTGCCGGGTGCAGCAGAATATACGCACAGCATCCAGACGATCCGTAAGTCGCGTGATACATACCGGGAAGTGCTGGGGCTGTCGGGCGGCGCGACTGTCGCCATTGTCGGGGCCGGCCTAAGCGGCATCGAAATCGCGAGTGAACTCCGTGAAAGCCGTCCGGACCTGAACATCAAACTGTTCGACCGTGGTCCGCGGATCCTCCGTGACTTCCCGGAGCGGCTCAGCAATTACGTGCAGAGCTGGTTTGATGAAAACAACGTGGAAGTCATCAGCAACTCGAATATCACCAAAGTGGAGCCCCATATGCTCTATAATCACGAAAATTCGATTCCGGCGGATGCGGTCGTCTGGACTGCGGGAATACGTCCGGTCGAAATCGTGCGCAATCTTGAAGTCGAAAAAGCCGGAGGCGGCAGGATCGTCCTGACCCCTCACCATAACATTCCCGAAAACGAACATGTCTATGTCGTCGGGGACTGCGCAGCGCTGCCGCACGCGCCGAGCGCCTATCTTGCCGAGGAACAGGGCGAGCAGATCGTCAAAGTGCTGAAAATGCGCTGGAACGGCGAAACATTGCCGGAGAAGATGCCGGAGATCAAACTCCAGGGCATCGTCGGTTCCCTTGGAAAAAAGAAAGGCTTCGCCTTCCTCGCCGACCGTACGGTCACCGGCCGCATCGCGCGCCTGCTGAAATCAGGCATCCTCTGGATGTACAAATGGCATAACGGCTAATTTTTTGCCGGAATCGCAATATGCGGTTCCGGTTTTTTGATGTCTCAGAAAGGATAAAAGGGACAAGATTACCATTTAACACCGAAAGGTAATCACTCAAGTAGCGGCAGTTCTGGAACACCTGGAGGAATTTCAGAAAAAGAAAAAACTGCGGACTATGTCCACAGTCGGTCACTCATATACATGGAATAAAACCACTCATGCTTCTGTAGTAAACCCGTGCTTCTCGAGTTCCTTGAACACCGGCTTCAGCTGGATATAACCTTCGCCGACAACTTCTCCGCCGACCATTACGAGCGGGTAGAAGAACTCATCATCTTTGACCCTTGCCGCGATGTCGGCGCGGACAGGATCTTCGATCGGCTGTTCGATGTCGATATAATCGATCTGGAAGGAATGATCGGGATATTTTCTGGAAATCGCCGCTTCCAGCCATTCATACGTGTCTTTTGAAGACGGTGCATTGACGCAGCTTGCACAGATGATATCCGCACCATAAACCTCGATACTGACCCCTTTTTCGTTCAAATGGATGACCTCCGGTTTCCGTTATGGATTTTCTGTCTTGAACACATTATAATGATATTAGTGAAAGGAGTCGAATCGAAGTGACAGAAACAGCGATGATGGATGGTGTACAAGAAGTCCTGGATAAATTGCGTCCGTTCCTGCTCCGCGATGGCGGCGACTGCGAACTCGTTGATGTCGAGGACGGCATCGTGAAACTCCGCCTGCTTGGCGCATGCGGAACTTGCCCAAGTTCGACAATTACGCTCAAAGCCGGCATCGAGCGTGCGCTCGTCGAAGAAGTGCCTGGCGTCGTCGAAGTCGAACAAGTCTTTTGATCACACGGATCCGCCTCGGCGGATCCTTTTCAATAATCGGTCCATTCATTTGAACGAGTGGCCAACAAACGGTAAGATGGATGAAAAGGAGTGAGGATATATGACACAAGTGGTGGAACTGACGGAAGCGGCGGCCTATCAGGTGAAGGAAATGATGGTCAACAATGAAGAGGAAGGTTCTTTCCTTCGTGTCGGGGTCAACGGCGGCGGCTGCAGCGGATTGACCTACGGCCTCAACTTCACGAGAGAACGTCATGAAGAAGATGAATTCCTTGAACTGCACGGTATCCCGATTGTTGTTTCCAAAGAGGATGCAGGCATTCTGAACGGTACGAAAATTGATTACAAACAGTCCCTCATGGGCGGCGGTTTTACGATCACCAACCCGAACGCAATTGCGTCCTGCGGGTGCGGTACATCATTCAGGACGGCCAGGAAAGAGGGCACACCAGAAAAATGCTGACCTAAAGACCGGATTTCCGGTCTTTTTTATTTCCCTGCGACCTCTTGAATATCCTCATACAAAGGACTAAACTAAGAGTTGAGGGATTTTGTCAATTACGGCGCTATGCCGTGACAATCAGGCATATGTCGCCGTCCTAATAATAGACACATTTCATAAAGGTGGTTTGGATCAAGTGAAGAGACCTACAGTACTGGTGCTCGGAGGCGGATACGGCGGACTTTCGACAGTCGTCAACCTCCAAAAAAAGATCGGCACTGATGACATGGATATCGTCCTCGTGAACAAAAACGATTACCACTACGAATCGACCTGGCTCCACGAAGCCGCAGCAGGAACACTTAAGCCAGAAGACGTGCGCTACGACATCAAGCGCGTCATCAATGAAAACAAAGTGAAGTTTGTCAAGGCGACGGTCGAGTCGATCGACGTGGACAACAAGAAAGTCGGAACAGACGCAGGGGAACTTACATATGACTTCCTCGTGATCGGACTCGGTTTCGAAGGGGAGACCTTCGGAATTGAAGGGCTCGACAAGTATGCGCTGAGCATCGCAGATGTTAATGCGGCACGCCAGATCCGCGAGCACATCGAGTATCAGTTCGCTACTTGGTCGCTTGAACAGGAAAAAGATGATTCCCGTCTGACAATCGTTGTCGGGGGAGCCGGATTCACGGGTATCGAGTTCCTTGGAGAACTCGGAAACCGGGTACCTGAGCTTTGCGAAGAGTTTGATGTACCTCGTGAAAAAGTCCGCGTCATCTGCGTGGAAGCGGCGCCGATGGTTCTGCCGGGCTTCGATCCTAAACTGGTCGATTACGCCACTTCTTACCTGAAGTCGAAAGGAATCGAATTCTCGATCGGAACACCTGTCGTCGAGGCGACTCCTGAAGGCGTCAAGATCAAGACTGGTGAGGAGAAGTTCGAGTTCATCAAGGCCGGCACGGTCGTATGGGCTGCTGGTGTCCGCGGAAACCGCCTGATTGAGGAAACATCAATCGAAAGCAAGCGCGCCCGTGTCGCGGTACGTGAAGATATGCGTGCGCCTGGCTATGATGATGTCTTCATCGTGGGAGACTGCGCATTCCTCATGAATGAGGAAGCAGGCCGTCCATATCCGCCGACTGCTCAGATTGCCATGCAGCAGGGCATACAAGTCGCGGAAAACATCATCAGCCTCTCCAAAGGCGGCAAAACGAAGAAGTTCGTTCCGGACCTTAAAGGTACGGTCTGCTCGCTTGGCGATGACGATGCAATCGGCAATGTATTCGATGGCAAGCTCGTCACAGGCAAAAAAGCCAGCTTCCTGAAGAAGATGATCGATAACCGTGCGCTCTATATGATTGGCGGACCATCGCTTGTCGTGAAAAAAGGTAAATTCGACGTTCTTTAATGAGAATTCGGGCGGCGCGTTCATATCATGAGCGTGCCGCCTGTTCTGTAGACGGGATACGCGCCGATAACTCCCCGAGTGGGCAAGCATGTTCATGCGGGCCTGGCCGGGGAGTTTTTAGTTGGCCGTGCAACCGGCGGCCATGATGACGGGAGGAGATTATTCGTGGGAAGTAACAGGGGGAAGGTCTGGCTTGGTGCGGCGGGCATCGTCATGAACGGTAACGGGGAATGGCTGGTCGTCAAGAAAACGTATGGCGGACTAAAGGGGAAATGGTCGTTTCCTGCGGGATTCGTGGAGCCGGGGGAACGAGCGGATGAGGCTGCGGTCCGTGAGGTGGCCGAAGAGACGGGAATCCGCACGGAACTGACCGGCATGGCGGGTTTCCGGACCGGTGTGCTGAAAGGGGAGATCAGTGACAATATGGCGCTGTTCCTCCTGCGGCCGGTTACAGAAACACAGCCTGTGATCCCTCAGGAGCGTGAAATCGCGGAAGCCCGGTGGATGACGCCCGGAGAGCTGGCCGCTTCACCGGATTCCTCACTGCTGATACATGAAATTGCGGGTGAGGCTGTGGATGGCGGACTTCCTGAAGTCCGTGGGGCCTGGCCCGGTGACATTTTCGGATACACGAGCTATAAGTTCTTTTTCCGCAAAGGCGGCGCAGCTTCTGATTTCTGACAGATTGGTGAACGGGGACCGGCTTGTTGAAAGAGGGTCACCTTTCCGGTAAACTGGTGAAGGGAAATCGGAGGTTAGCGAATTGGACGGTTCATTATCCATTGTAGAAGTCATGCTGTCGTTCCTGCTGTTCATGGTCATGTTCTTCGGGATCGGCTTCCTAGTGAATATGCTGCTCCGTATGACATGGCTCATGGCGATCGTCTACCCGATTGTCGTCATCCTGATCGTGGATGAGGTAAGGGTGTTTGACTATATCACCAGCCCGGGCATGGCATTCAGCAGCCTTGGCGACAAATTTGTCTCGCTTCATGCAGCAGATATCATCATTCTGATTGGCGGCTTTGTCGGGGCAATCCTTGCAGGCATCGTCATGATCATTCTTCGCCGGATGGGCTACAGGATGTTCTGATAATGGAAAAGCGTTCCGCTCAAAGGCGGAACGCTTTTTCTATTCCATCGGATTTTCAGAGGATGAGCGTGTATAGGAAAATAGCCAGTAATATGCCGGTCAGGGCGCCTGCGTACACCTCACTTGGCTTGTGCCCAAGGAGGGTTTTCAGTTCCTCGATCTTTTGCTGTTCATCTTTTTGCGGCCAATCCCGAGTGGTCTGGATGAAATTCCTGAAATCCGAACGCATCTGATTGATGACGACTGCCTGCTGGCCGGCCTGGAAACGGACTCCGGAAGCATCAAACATGACGATGATGGCAAAGACGGCAGAAACTGCAAAAATTGACGAATCCGTCCCATGTTCAAATGCGATGGCTGTGGTGAGAGAGGAGACCGCTGCCGAATGGGAGCTCGGCATGCCGCCCGTTGAAGTGAAAAGCCTCCAGTCCACTTTTTTGGTAGCGAGAAAATGGATCGGGATTTTGACGAACTGAGCAAAGAAGATGCTGAATACCGCGACCCAGAGCGGAGCATTGTGAAAAAGGTCCATGGAGGCACAACCTTTCGGACAGAAGATAATCAAAATTATAACATATCGGCATCCCGTACCGGCGCGTATCCGGCTACATTCCGGTATAATGGGAACGAAAGCTGGATGGAGGGATGACAATGGAAGTCAGCGTACAGAAAAACAGCCTCGAAGGCATCACGTCAGATGTGCTCATCGTGGGTGTGCCGAAGCATACCGAACACGTGGAGGGTTGGGATCATCTTGATGCCCTGTTCTCAGGTGCCCTGTCAGAATGGATCCGCTCGGGTGATGTGGCAACCGGACGCCATGAGTTCTCGCGGGTCCCTGCGTTGCCTGGGACAGGGTTTAAACGGGTTCTGTTTGCCGGCCTTGGCAATGATAAGACTCTCGATGCGGATGATCTCAGAAAAGTGTTTGCCGGTGCAGGCAAGGAACTCCGCAAGATGAAGGCGGAGTCCGTAGCCGTCTGGTCTGCCTCGTTCACATCAGGAGACTTTGAGGATGCGGATATCGCTTTTGCAGCTTCGGAAGGCCTGGGGCTCGGCACTTATGCATTCGAGGATTATAAGACCGGCTCCAATGAAAAGCAGGTGGAGCTGCGCGAGGTCACGCTTCTTACAGATTCGGAAGAAAGTGTGATCAAGCCGGCATTCGGTGTCGGCCGTGTTTATGCTGATGCCGTCAATGAAGCACGGGATCTCGTCAACACGCCGGGCAATATCCTGACTGCGACAGCTATGGCGGATTACGCAGCGCAGCTTGCTGATCAATATGGTTTCGGCTTCGAAGTACTGGGCCGTGCCGAAATGGAAGAGCTCGGAATGGGAGCCATCCTCGCGGTCAACCAGGGTTCTGTCGAAGAGCCGCGTCTGATTGTCCTTAAATATAAGGGGACCGAAAAGTGGGAAGACGTGGTCGGACTGGTCGGCAAAGGGATCACATTTGATACGGGCGGTTACTCGCTCAAGACAAAGACCGGCATCGTCGGCATGAAAGGCGATATGGGCGGCGCCGCAGCGGTTTTGGGTGCCATGCGGATCATCGGTGAGCTGCGGCCTAATAAGAACGTAGTCGCGGTCATCGCTTCGACAGACAATATGATCTCAGGCAGCGCCTTTAAGCCTGATGATGTCATCACTTCACTGAGCGGCAAGACGATCGAAGTGCTGAATACGGATGCTGAAGGACGTCTTGTCCTGGCCGATGCAGTCACTTATGCCAAGCAGTCCGGAGCGGATTACCTTGTGGACGTGGCGACGCTCACAGGGGGCGTTATCACTGCTCTCGGCTATGACAAGACCGGGGCACTCACCAACAGCGAAGGATTCTTCGAAACGTTCCTTGAAGCGGCTTCGGAGACAGGTGAGTTTGTATGGCGGCTCCCGCTTACGGAAAACGACAAAAAACGGATCCGCAAAAGTGATGTGGCGGATCTGAACAACTCTCCGGGCGGCGATGGACACATGATCTTCGGCGGCGGTTTTGTCGGGGAATTTGCGGAAGACACGCCTTGGATCCATCTGGATATCGCCGGAACATCCGGTGCTTCATCCGCGCATGACCTGGGACCAAAAGGCGGCACAGGTGTCATGGTGCGGACCCTTGCAACGCTTGTCGACCTGATGGCGGAAGAGTCAGGGGAATAACGCCCAGGCCCGGCCGGGCATCCGGCATAGGATAGCGGAGAAAGGGGGAAGGCAAATGCCTCGCTACCGACGTTATCCTTACCGGAGAGGGGGAAACGATTTGTTCTTCGGTCCGTTCCTCGGCGGGTTTGCCGGCAGCCTGCTCGGTGATCTGTTTTATGGTGGCAACCGGTATCCGTATTACCAGTATCCGTACCCATATCCATACTATTATCCGTACGGATACCCGTACCGGCCATATTACTGGTGAAATAAAAAACTTCTGCGGAAATGTTCCGCAGAAGTTTTTTTATTTTTCTTTGATGCGCCGGATATCTTCTCCAAGCTCATCCTTCACGGTAAGTTCACTCGGCTTAACTCCGGCAAAGTAAGCGGCACGTGACATCATGTGCCCCCCGACCGGAGCAGTGATAAACAGGAACAGGATCCCGAGCAGGATTCTCGGGTTAAAATGCTCTTCTACCAGCCAGAAGTGGAGGAAAACCGAAAGCAAAATTCCCAGTACACCGACAGTTGAACTTTTGGATGCCGCATGGGCACGGGTATAAGGATCTGGAAATCGGAGAAGACCGATCGCAGTTACGAGCGTAAAGATGACGCCGACAACCATCGGCAATGCAACAAGGATATTAATCAGAGTCTCCACGATCGAAGATCTCTCCTTTCTCTATAAATTTAGAGAAGGCGACAGTGCCGATAAAGGAAAGGATCGCAAGCAGCAGGATAATCTCCAGGTAAAAGCTTGTGCCGACAAGCAGGGACAAAAGGGCGACTACCGAAATGAGTGTGACTCCCATTGCATCCAGCGCAATCACCCGGTCAGGTGCAGTCGGCCCTTTTATCAGCCTGTAAACAAACAGTGCCATTGAGATGACAATTACGATCAGTGATATCCAGAAGAAAATCATCATGGCCGGCTCACCTCCAATATCGCTTTTTCAAATGAATCCCGAATGGATGTGACGGCTTCCTCGATATCATCGACGTGCAGGGTGTGCACGTAAAGTGTTTTTTTGTCCTCGGATACATTCATGACGACCGTACCCGGCGTCAATGTGATCAGCGCAGACAGCACTGTAATTTCCCAGTCATTCGTCAACTTCGTAGGGTACCTGAAGATGGCGGGCTTGATGTCGAGCTTTGGCTTGATGACCAGCAGGAACACCTGTATGTTGGCAAGCCACAATTCCTTGATGAACAACAGAACGAGTTTGAGGATGGCCCAGACCCGCTTGATGTAGACGGGCCCCGGGAAAAATCGCCGCATCATAATGATCAGCATCAGACCGAGCAGCCAGCCGATGATGAAAGTGGATGCGTCGAATGAGTTGAGGATGAACATCCAGGCAAAGGCCAGGATGAAGTTTAGTAGTATTTGAAAGGCCATGATCCATCTACTCCTTTAACACCGCATCGATATAAATCGATGGCTGGTGGAGGATTTCCGCGGCATCCCACATCAGCGGACGCAGCCATTCAGTGCCGACGCCATAGAAGACTGTCAGAGCAGTCACGAGGACTGCCGGAATCAGCAGGCCGCGATAGATGCCTGCCGAGGTTCCTTTGACCGGCATGGGCTCGCCCCAAAACGCATGGATGAAGATCCGGATAACTGACAGCAGAACGATGAGGCTGGAAGCAAGGATGATGATGCCGCCCCAGAGATTGTCAGCCTCGAATGCCCCCTGAACGATCAGAAGCTTACCAAAGAAGCCGCTGAGGGGTGGGATGCCGGCCAAACCAAAGGCTGCCACGAGCCAAGTCCAGGCGAGTCCCGGATAGGTTTTCATGAGACCGCCCATCTCCCGCAAATTCGATGTGCCGGTGATGGCGATGATGACGCCGATCAGCATAAACAGCCCGGCTTTTATAAGCATGTCATGGATCAGGTAGAATACCGCACCTTCCAGGCCGGCCATGTTCATCTGAGCTACACCGAAAAGGATGACACCGACAGCGATGATGATGTTGTAGATGACGATCTGCTTCAGATCATAGTAGGCGAGTGCACCGATGCACCCGGCAATCACCGTCAGAATCGCAAGAATCATCAGCAGTTCATGCGTAAAACCGGGATCGTGCGGAAAGAGCAGGGTGACCGTCCGGATGATCGCGTAGACGCCGACCTTTGTCAGAAGGGCACCAAATAGTGCAAGGACAGGGACAGGCGGTGCGGCGTACGAGCCGGGAAGCCAGAAGTACAGCGGAAAGATTGCTCCCTTCAGGCCGAATACGAGGATGAGCATAACGGCGATAACCGTCAGAATCCCGCTTTGCCCGATTTCCGTCACCTTCTCGGCGATGTCAGCCATATTAAGCGATCCGACGACCGAGTACAGCATGGCCACCGTTGTGACGAAGAAGGCGGAGGAAACCACATTCACGAGTATGTATTTGATGGACTCGCGCAGCTGCCGCTTTTCCCCTCCAAGAACGATCAGGAGATAGGAAGCGAGCAACAGGACTTCAAAGAATACGAACAAGTTGAAAATATCGCCTGTCGTGAAGGATCCGTTGATTCCTGTC
The DNA here is from genome assembly GCF_059758705.1 of Bhargavaea sp. GQ12. Lineage (NCBI taxonomy): Bacteria > Bacillati > Bacillota > Bacilli > Caryophanales > Caryophanaceae > Bhargavaea > Bhargavaea sp. GQ12. The sequence goes on along the minus strand of NZ_JCAXEU010000008.1, from coordinate 21,008 downwards.
AGCATGAACAGAATTGCAGGATAGTAGAAGTACTTTTCCCGTCCTTCACCGATGGAGCGGAAACTGTATACGACAACTGCCAGTGTAATGAGGAGAGAGGTCAATACCAGGCTCACCGAAAGCGGATCGGACACCATCGAGATGCCAAACGGCGCCGGCCAGCTTCCGAGCGTGACTGCCTGCACGCCGTCCGTCATCACAGTGCGCAGCAGGAATAGAGCCGCAATGATCGAAGCGACCAGCCCGACAACGGTTACAGCCCTTTGGGCAGCAATCCGCTTTGGAAAGAACAGCAGAACAGATGCCGTCAGGATCGGGATCAGGATCGGAAATAACAGAAGGTTAGTCATGTTCGTCATTTCCTTTCAGCAAAGTCATATTATCCGTCTCAAGTTCCTGATAGGCCCGGTAAGCCATGACGAGGAAGAACGCCGTCACACCGAAAGAAATGACGATCGCTGTAAGAATCAGTGCCTGCGGCAGCGGATCGACATAGTCTGTCACACCATCCGCCACGACTGGCGGAGCGGGGCCGGCAAAGCCGCCCATTGTCAGGATGAGAAGGTGGGCACCGTGGCTAAGAAGGCCTGTCCCGATGATGACCCGGAGCAGACTTCTGGAGAGTATGAGGTACACGGCTGCCATGAATAGAAAACCGATGATGACTGACATGAGAATTTCCATTTTAGTCATCACTTCCAATCGTAAGAATAATATTCATCGTCGCACCGACGACGACCAGGTAAACTCCCAGGTCAAACAGCATGGCCGAGTGAAGGGAAGTCTCACCAAATAGCGGCAGATCAAAATAATCATACGCATGTGTAAAGAACGGCACATCAAAAAGGATGGAAGCCGAAGCCGTGCCGAGTGCAAGAAGAAGACCGATGGCAATCATAATCGTGTAGTTGAAGGGCAGTGCTCTGCTTACTGTTTTCAGATCGAAAGCAAGAAGCAGAAGGACAATCGCCGATGCGGTCAGCAATCCGCCGACAAAGCCTCCACCGGGTGTATAGTGTCCGGCAAAGAAGATGTGGATGGCGAATAGGAAAATCAGGAAAAACACGACTTTCGTTGCTGTCTGAAGAATGACATCACTGCTTTTCATGGCCATCCCCCTTTCTGGTGAGACGAAGACGGATCATGGCGATGATGCCAATGGCTGCGATTGACAAAACCGCAATCTCAAAGAACGTATCAAATCCACGATAGTCCACGAGGATGACATTGACGATATTTCCGCCCCCGGCTTCCGAGTATACCGTCTCCTTATAGAATTCAGAGATGGATGGAAGCGCACGCTGCGAAACCGAAGACATTGCCAGAAGGCTCATCAGCAGTCCGACAGAAGCAGCGATGATGGCATTGCCGATACGGAATTTCCGTTTTTCGTCATGACGGCTCATTTTCGGCAGGTGATAGAACGCCAGCAAGAACAGCGCAACGGACACCGTCTCGATGACGAGCTGAGTCAGCGCAAGATCCGGTGCCTTGAAAACAACGAACAGCAGGGCAACGGTATAACCGACAGCACCGAGCGAAATGATCGCTGTCAGGCGTTTTCTGGCAACAAGAGTTGTGGCAGTCGCAGCTACCAGGACCAGGAGGAGACCAACTTCGACCGGGCCGATTGGTGCTGTGCCCTCAAAGCTGACGGCCAGAGCATCTTTGGCAATCAGTGAACCTAGGCCGATGATGACGATACCCAGGAACATATAGATCAGGTAGCTGCGGATGAGTCCGTCCATATATGAACGGGACAGACGGTTCATGCCGCTTTCGGCGAATATCATCGTAGAATCATACAGCTTGTTGAGTGTCAGCTGTTCAGGGAAGACCCGGTAGAGGCCCTGCCATTTAGGCAGCAGCGAGAAAAGGGCCAGCCCGGCAATGACGATGCCGATCGTCATCATCAGTTCCGGTGTGATATGTCCGTGCCAGGCGGCAACATGGACATCAACATCCGACGGGGAACTGTACATGAACGGTTGCACCGCCGCAACCGCAGGTTTGACGATCCAGTCTCCGACCAGGTTCGGCACAAAGAAGATCACCACGACGATCAGGCCGAGCACTGCAGGGGAGACGAGCATTCCCGCTGGTGCTTCATGAGCAGATTTCGGCAGAAGGTCCGGTTTGTGCTTTCCTGTGAAGGTCCGGAATACAAAATAAAAGCTGTAAATAAATGTGAATACGCTTGCAATCCATGCTGCGACAAGCAGCACAGTCCCCCATGATGCAGGGGCGAACAAATCTAGTTCTCCAAGGCTCAGCATTCCGGTCAGGAACAATTCCTTACTGAGGAAGCCGCCGAACGGAGGAAGGCCGGCCATGGATAGGGAGCCGATCAGAGCGATGGTGAACGTAACCGGCATGAGAGCCATGAATCCGCCAAGCTTACGGATATCGCGCGTTCCGGTCTCGTGATCGACGATTCCTGCAATCATGAACAGGCTGCCTTTGAATGCGGCATGGTTCACGAGGTGGAAAATGGCGGCGAAGCCGGCGTATTTGAACATTGTCTCGGCAGCACCCTCCACGTGGAAAGCCGCAGCTGCCGCTCCTAGCATGGACATGATCAGACCAAGCTGACTGACGGTCGAGAAGGCAAGTATGCCTTTCAGGTCAGTCTGCTTCACTGCGAAGAACGAGCCCCAGAACAGTGTCAGTACCCCGATGGAGGTCACGAGCCACACCCAGACTTCTGATGCCGCAAAAATCGGAGTGAACCGGGCGACCAAGTAAAGGCCGGCCTTGACCATTGTTGCGGAGTGGAGATAGGCACTGACCGGAGTTGGTGCTTCCATCGCATCCGGAAGCCAGATATAGAACGGGAATTGGGCGGATTTGGTGAATGCCCCGAGGAGAATAAGGACAAGCGCCCAGGTGAACAACGAATGTTCTGCCAATTCAGGAGCCATTGAGATGAGTTCACGGACTGAGAACGTTCCACCCATGAGGTAGAGGAGTACGAAGCCCCCGAGCATCATCAGACCTCCGAAGACGGTAATCATCATCGATTTGAGCGCACCAAACCGGGAACGGTCCCTTGTGTACCAGTAACCGATAAGCAGGAAAGACGAAATCGATGTCAGTTCCCAGAAACCGTAGAGCGCAATCATATTGTCTGACTGGACGACGCCGAGCATCGCGGTCATGAACATGAGCAGGTATACATAAAAATTGCCGAGGCGCTCTTTCGTCTTATCAAGATAAAAGATCGAATAAAGGACGACCAGTGCCCCGATTCCTGTGATCAGGAGCGAGAACAGAAGGCTGAGGCCGTCTATGTACGAGGTAAGTGAAATACCGTATGACGGAATCCAGGACAGCTCCCCGATGTGGACACCGCCGTCTTTCACTTGGGGCAAGAAGCCCAGATAATAAATGAACAGCAGCACCGGCACGGCCAAAACGAACCAACCGGTATGAATTCCCCGCACCCGGTTGGCCAGCAGTGGGATCAAGAGGGCGGCCGCGACCGGTGCGAATAACAGCAGCACGGATGTCAAGAATGGTCCTCCTTTCGAGAATATGTTTCCGATGGATAGGTAACAGGACTAATTATAACCCAATCGTAAACCGGTTGCATTGATGAAAATTGGTACGCGACGGGGTTCTTGCCGGAGTATTCGGGAGTTCTTCCTATTTAAAAATAACGATAAAAAGTCCATGGTGAATTCTTTTTGAACATCATCCAAAAGGAGGCTGTCCGAAAAGTGTACTTCCAGCATAAAAAGCAAACAGCAGTGGCTCTGGTCGCTTTCCGCGGGCGTTGCCTTAGCCGGCGCCAGTACGCAGACTGGCGTCTGTGCGCATCGCGAAGCGTTGCGCAACATCCGGGGTCTTCGGCTAACGCTATTCCCGCAGGAGTCTCCCGACGCCACTGCTGTTTGCCATAGATACAAGAATTTAATTACATATTGGACAGCCTCTTAACTGTTTTTCATATAATACGGGCTGAAACAGGCTGCCTCAGTCCGGGTGGAGTTTTTCTTGCCGTGCGAGCACATCCTCAAAATCTTCCAACGGGCGTTTTCTAGTGAAGTAAAGCGAAACGAAGGCGATAAGGAAGAGGGCAGCCGTCACATAGAAGACAGATGAAATCCCAATGAATCCACTGACGATACCTCCGAACATCGGACCGATGATATTGCCGAAAAAGCGGAAGCTGGTGTTGTAGCCGAGCACTTCGCCCTGCATATCCACCGGTGCCTCCCTCCGGATCAGAGCCGTCGTCACAGGAATGAGCCCGCCGATTGCAATCCCGAACAAGAGGCGAAGGATGACGAGCTGCCAAAGATTTGTGACAAGCGCCTGAGGTATCATCAGCACGAACGTCATCATCAGCAGCACCATCAGGATGCGTTCATATCCATAGGTATCGCCGAGCTGCCCCCACTTTCTCGCAAAGAGAAGGTTCCCGACACCTGCGGCACTGAAGGTGAGGCCGGCGAGAAAGGCGACTTGATTGGCGTCGGTCAGTTCCGCAACATATAACGAAAGAAGGGGCTGGATGCTGAAGTTGCCGATCTGGATCAATGCAGTAATGATCATGATATTCAGCATTAGCCGGTGATTTAAAATGGAGCGGACGATGGTATTTCTGGAATAGACATGGTGACGGTTCTTTTTTTCTTTTTTCTGTTCTTTGATGCCGAAAGCCACAATGAGGGCAGCAAGGAAAATGGCGGATGATGAGATGATAAAGGCCAGTTCAAAGCCGAACGAGTCAGCCAGCAGGCCTCCGAGCGCGGGTCCAAACAATGTGCCGGATACACTGCCCATCTGCAGGGTGCCCAGTGTCTTGCCGGCTTCGCCTTTTGCGGTCTGTGCGCTGATGAAGGCGAGGGAGGTCGGAATGAAGCCGGTCACAATCCCCATTGCCAGGCGGAGAAAGAAGAAGGTGTATACATCATCGACAAACCCCATCAGGAACATGAACGCCGAGATGCCGAAGGCGTTGATCATGAGAATCGGCTTAAAGCCATATTTGTCGCCGATCCGTCCCCAGATCGGCGACATGATAAATGCCGAAACAAAGGTCGCGCCGAAGATGAGTCCGGCCCACTTCTGTACGAAGGCATCGGAATGGTTGCCGAACGTGTCGATGTAAAGCGACAGGAATGGCATGATCATGGTCATCGTGCCCGCGACCAGGAAGTTGGTCACCAGAATGATGATAAAGTTTCGTTTTTGTAAAGACATTTATCGAACGTCCTTTTTATTACGTAGTATCCCCATTATAAAGCATTTCGTAACCCGAAGAAAGTGTCATGACTTATTCATCGTCAGCCGTTATGGCAGTATGTTACACTAATGAACATACTGTACTCCCTCGTGCCGGCCGGCGCGCCCGGAGAAAAGGAGAGATAAGATGTTCCCTCAACTGTCGAACGAAACTGCAGAAAATGAAGCACTTGCGGTCATCCATACAAACCATGGCCCGATTAAGGTAAAACTGTTCCCGGAACAGGCACCGAAGACGGTCGAGAACTTCCTTACCCATGCCGAAAACGGTTATTACGATGGCATCATCTTCCACCGTATCATTCCGGATTTCATGATCCAGGGCGGCGATCCGACCGGAACAGGAATGGGCGGCGAAAGCATTTACGGTACCACTTTCGAAGACGAATTCTCACCGGAGCTGTTTAACCTGCGCGGTGCGCTTTCGATGGCCAATGCGGGACCTGGCACGAATGGCAGCCAGTTCTTCATCGTCCAGGCGAAGAACGTTCCGTCGCAGATGCTCGGCCAGCTTGAAGGAGCGGGCTTCCCGAAAGAGGTTATCGAGGCGTACGCAGAAAAAGGGGGCACCCCTTGGCTTGACCAGCGCCATACAGTTTTCGGCCAAGTCATCGAAAGCCTGGATGTAGTCGATGAAATTGCAGCTGTCAAAACCGGCGCGCAGGACAAGCCGGTTGAAGATGTTGTCATCCAGTCTATTGAAATCCTAAAAAAGTAACCCCAAACCCGGAATCCACACCAAGGAAGTGAATCATCATGGAAGCGGTCCTTCTTATGCCGTTCCTTTATTTTCCGGAGGATAAAACCCTTTATATTCCGGCAGTTGCGTCTTTGCTCGTCTGCATCTTCCTTTGCTATCTGGCTTTCCGCTGGATCAAGAAAAAATCGGCGGAACAGGAAAAAGCAACTCAAGAACTCGAGCAGCGTATACTCGCCGAACGGAATGCAAAACAGCCGCCCTCTCATTGAGGCCGGCTGTTTTTTGATGGCTCGGGTGGCGAAGGCGCTTGCTGATTGCTTCATGGTCTATAGGACTTCTTTCGGCCGATGAACAGAACAAAAGCACCCGGCTGGAAATCATCCCTTTCTTTTTTTTTCGGCTGTGCTATTATAGCTAATAATAAGTTGAAGAACTGAAAAATAGGTGAGTATAGTTGGAGACCATCGAAATCAATCATTTTGCCGCAGATCTCCTTGGGCGCTGGGATCCGTTCAAGCAGGGGCCGGGTGCCTACGACACTGAGATCGCTGATGTCATTGCAGCACTCCATGAAGCGGACCATCCTGCAGAACTTGCTGGGCGGATCCGGCTGATCTACGAGCATTCCTATGAACTTTGGATCCCTCATGAAGACTGCATGGACATCTCTTATAAACTGATCGCCCTCAAGTATGGGGCGGGATGCCCGCTATAAATGAAAAACCGCCGATCCCGGCGGTTTTTTCATTATAGCCATTTTATCCCCATAGGGTGGAAACGAAGATAAGGATGATGGCAAGCGGGCAGACGTAGCGGACGAGGAAGCGCCATGCAGTTGCCTGGATCCCGGGTCCTCCGAGTTCTTCTTCAGTGATCTGCTTCGACAAGTAGTATCCGGCGAAAAGGGAAATCAGGAGCGCCCCTACAGGCATGCCTATTTTGGAAACGATCGTATCAGCCAAGTCAAAGAACGACAGGCCGAATACTTTCATATCGGACAAGATCCCAAATGACAGTGCGCTCGGAATGCCGACGAGGAAAATGATCAGACCATACAGGAAGGCCGCGCCTTTGCGCCGTTCATACTTGTTTTGGATGCCGATCGATACGGTGATTTCCAGCATGGAGATGCTGGAAGTCAGCGTCGCAAACAGCATCAGGATAAAGAACACGAGCATGAACAGGAAGCCGAATGGCATCGATTCGAAGATAGCAGGCAGGATGACAAAGACAAGACCCGGCCCTTCTGCGGGAGAAGCTCCGAAAGCAAAGACCGCCGGGAAGATGACCAGACCCGCCAATATAGAAATCATGATGTTCAGAAGCGTTACGCTCCATCCCGACTTCATGAGGTTCTCATCCTTTGGCAGATAAGATGCATAAGTGATCATGCTCCCGATTCCTACACTCAAAGAGAAAAATGCCTGTCCGAGTGCCAGCAGTGCCGTTTCTCCGTTCAAGTACGAAAAGTCCGGCACAAACATGAAGCGGATGCCTTCCATGGCGCCCTCCAACGTGAGGGAGCGGATCGCCAGGATAATGAAGAAGATAAACAGCATCGGCATCATCCATTTGCTTGCGCGCTCAATGCCGCCCTTGATGCCCCGGGAAACAATCCAAATGGTCAGGAACATAAAGACCGCCTGCGCGATAAGAGCTTCAACCGGGCTCGCGATAACCGAATCGAACAATGCACCATAGTCCTGGGGGTTACCACCGCCAAACAGATAGGCGGTGGATCGGACCAGATAAGACAGGATCCAGCCGCCGACGACACTATAGAAGGACAGCACGATGATGGACATCGCGAATCCGAGGAAGCCGAATATCGGCCAGGCCGTTCCGGGAGCCAGCCGGCGGAAGGTCGTAACGACGTCCGCCTGTCCGCGCCTGCCAATCAGAAATTCTGCAATCAGGATAGGAAGCCCGATCAGGAATGTGCTGAGGATGAACAGCAAAATGAATATGCTGCCGCCGTTCGTACCGGCCATATATGGGAACTTCCAGATGGCGCCCAGTCCGATGGCACTGCCGGCCGCCGCCAGGATGAAGCCGATCTTGGAAGTCCAATTTTCTCGATTTGACATAAATAGTTGATCCCTCCGAAAACTGATTCCCTCATTGTACAACATCTTGCCCAAAAAGAAAGTACGACCATATAATCAATCAGCAATGCAAAATTCAAAATACAGTTGATTTGGTATGATAATGGAAGAGTAATGAAAAGGGTGTGTGAAATGGGGGAGAAAAACCATAATCACGGGGTGTTTTCCGGGGAACAAAAAATACCGGATTCTCTCAAAGAGGATATCCGGCGTTTTGTTCACCAGGCAGGGATGCCTTATGAAAGGGTAGGGGAAACTGCAGAAGAGGCTATCCGGGTGTCAATGGAAGAACTGACTGCCGGAGCGGACCCGCGGGTGATCTTGTTCAGGACTGCCGCAAGGATCATTGAAGATGCTCCGGGCAAAGAGGGAACCGATGATCTTTTCCGGTTTGACGAAGACAAACAGCTGCACAGGGATATCCGAAATCTTCCTGTCGGGGTCAGACTGCCGTTTGTTCTGATGAAGCTCCATCATTTCAACTCTGCAGAAGCAGGATCTGTTTGCCGGATGACTGCCGACGAAGCGCGTGCAGAGACTGAATCGGGATACCGGATACTCTCAGACGCCGATCCGGATCGAGATCTTGACCGTCAGCTTAGCCTGCTCAGGCGTGCATATGGGCGGATCCGTTATCCGGAACCCGAGGCGGAACAACTTGCCCCGTCTGCGAATGATCAGCGGACCGACCGACGAGAAGCAAAACGGTGGTGGGCAGCAGTCGCGGGACTTCTGGCCGCAGTCGGCCTCCTGATTGCCGCGGCATTCATCCTCCCTGCATCGGCCGGGCCGGTGGATGCAGCTTACATCAAGAAGCTGGAGGGGCGGTTTGCTGAAGAGGAGGCACGCTTTAAAGAAAAGGTTGGCGTGACAAATATGGAGATGGAAGTAGAGTTCATTTCGATTCAAGAAGCGGAGCCGAATTTCAAAATGTTTATCTCAAAACTTGATCGTGCAGTACAAAAGGGGGAAGCACCAACAAAGAAAGAAGTGACAGAGGAACTGTCCGAGATCCTGGATGTTTTTGATTTGCCTTCTGAAATGGCTCAGCAGCTCAGTGAGCAGCCAATACGGGATGATAAGTACAAGAGCCGAGAATTCGTGCGATTATTTGAGATGCGGAAAAATGAACTGACAATGGTCTTATCAAATCGCCTAATGGAAAATAAGAAGTTTATAGAGGCTTCAATAAATGATGGTGAATTTGATAAAGATGGTTTCTTCGCTAAATCAGAGGACTACCCCGAACCGCTCCGGCATGCGCTGCAACTGATGGAGCAGGAAGGTTACGAGTTGTCAGAGGAAGTGAGGTACTCTGGTGATCAGGTCTATGTGATTCCCAATGAATTGCCCACATTGGGAAATCATGCGGATGGCCTGGAAGAGTCGGTTGCCAAGTTGGTCAAGGCGATAGAAAATGTGTCTCTTCAGAAATTCTCTGATCATTCGCCGAAAAAACTTGCAGGAACCTTAATCGAATTAGAAGAACTGGCACTTGCTCAGGAGACAAGAGATCCTTGGCGAGAACCAGAATTTCTGGCTAGTTATTATTTTGGTGAATTTGTTTTTGGCGGTGAGAGTGGCAGGGTGTTCGGAGATGACGGAAGAGTGTTGTCAGAACGGAGAGAGCTCTGGAAGCAGCTGGCGGGACACCACGAGTCGCCTTCCGGCAAATTACTGAAGCCAGTCATTGCCGAGATGGAACAGACAGAATGGAAACGGGCAAAGTCTTATGATCATCTGCAATACGAAAGCTATGTTCATGCCCTGAGAAGTGTGCGTGAAGGGCATGAACGATACCTTGAAATGGATGATCTTACATCTCTGGAGGGTTCACTTGGACACTCTGATTTCCGGGTGAGGACGGAAACTTTATATCAGGAGCTGTCGGCTGATGGTAATCGGTCACTGCTGTCGGATAGCTCTCCGGTTATGGTGGCTGCACTCGCTTTGATGGCTGCAGACAGGAATGATGACGCCGTAATGGAATTATTATCTATAGATGAGAGCTCGGCTAATATTAAATGGTTGTCGGAAAAAAGAATGACAAATACTATTGAAGAAATCCATCTTTCATTTCATGAACATGATGTTGTACCTCACGAGACCGGTGTAAGTGCACCTGTAAGGATCGATCCATTTTCCGGATTTCAACCGCAACAGATCTGGCTCACCTACACCCCTGAAGGCATCTGGCTCGTAGACCGCCAGGATGCCCAGTAATCCCGGCCGCTTTTGCTGTAAGCCCTTCCGTATGGTATAATTTACAATGGCCAAATGGCAGATTCGGAAACCAAAACGATTGGGAGCGGTATTATGGCAGGCAACTATCAAACGGGAGATGTAGTGACCGGCAAGGTGGCGGGTATCCAGCCTTACGGGGCGTTTATCGCCCTGGACAAGGACACACAGGGACTCGTCCACATTTCGGAAATCACATATGGATTCGTTAAGGATGTCAATGACTACCTGACAGTCGGTGAAGAAGTTCAAGTAAAAGTGCTTGATATCGATGAAGAGGCAGGCAAGATCAGCCTTTCACTGCGTGCACTGCAGGAGCGCCCGCAGGCTCGCCGTGAGGACCGGCCGAGAAAGTCCCTCCAGGACCGCATCGACGAGCGCGAGCCGGACGGATTCAACACACTGCGCGATAAACTGCAGGACTGGATCCGCCAGTCCGGTCAGTAATCCAAAAAAGCAAGGAAGCCCGGCTGGGCTTCCTTGCTTTTTTATATTCTGGCGCATGTCCGGACTTCCTGTCACAGGCCTCTAATCTTTTTGAGATGGTACTGAAGGTTCTGGCGGCTCATCCCGAGTGCCTGAGCCGCTTTTGTTACATTCCCATCGAATACATTCATCACCTTAGACAGATAATACTCCTCGGCCTCCCGCAAATAGGTGTCCAGCGGAAGAAACTCCTGGCCTTCACTCATGACAAAATCCTGGGGCCGCTTGGCCGGGGAGAATTCTTCCTGCACCTTCAGCTTGAAGTGATGCGGCAGGAGGTCATGGGTAATCTCAGTCTCCGTCGTAAGGAGAGAAGTGATTTCTTCTAGCAGCAACTCCACTTCTTTCAGGTTGCCCGGCCAGGTATAGGAGTCGAATGTCTCCCGGACCTCCGGGGACAAGCCTTTGACAGCAGAACCGAACCGCCGGCGGTGGCGGTCCAGATAATCATCGATAAATGGCCACAGATCATCCATCCGTTTTCTGAGCGGCGGAATGTATATCGTAATCGAAGAGAAGAAATAGTATAGCCCTTTGAGCAATGAACCGTTGGCGATCAGGTCGAACGCATCCCCGCCGATACTGGCGATGTACTGCCTGGAGTTATCCCCGAGCGATTCCAGTTCCCTGAGCAGTTCTTCCTGCAGCTTCATCGGCATCAGGTCGATCCGGTCGCAAAAAACCGTACATGTCTGTTCTTTGCCGATCGTCTTCATCGTCCGATGAATGTCCGAAGAATCCAGACCCGGGCAGAAAAGAGTGTAATACGGGCTGTCTGCATGTGCCGAACCGTTGTGCATCGCTCCGGCAAGCAGGTCTTTTCCTGTACCGGTTTCACCGGTCAGCAAAACAGGGAGATGGGCATCGGCGGCTTTTTTGGCGGTCACCACCACGGACTTCATCGCTTCGCTCTTTGCTGTAATGGAGGCGAATGTCACAGTCTCATCGTAGGTCCGGAGCGGCTGATGGACAAACTTCTCCAGGGCAGTCACGTCACGTGCGAGTTCCACCGCTCCAATCATCCCATCAGGGCCCAATACTGGATACGTATCATTCACAGTGGTGATCTCCTGGCCGTTCCGGTTCCAGTACGTCTGCTTGACATTCCGCACCGGCTCTCCGCTCCTGATGACTTTCATGAGCGTGCTCTCGTCCTGGCCGAAGCGGAACATGTCCAGCACACTCCGGTCGGCGAGGTCGTCCAGGTCAAGCCCTTCAATCTGTTTCATTTTTTCATTGTAGATGACGGTCCTTCCATTCATATCAACGGCGTGGATGCCGAGCGCGGCATGCTCCACGGCGAATTCGTAGAAGGGCCATAGCGCGTCCTTTTCGATAGCCATGGTCCACCTCAAAATAGTTTTTTGCGTTTTTCAAACGATTAAGACTTGAAATTCGCAATGATCTTTTGCATTATTATAAGTGTGAAATGAAAAGAGCGCAAATTTTTTTAGCGTCTCAAACATAACCAGGAGGAGGAGTTCAATTGATTCCTTACAAACACGAGCCACTTACGGACTTTTCAAATGAAGAGAACCGCCAGGCATACGAGCAGGGGTTCAAGGTAGTCAAAGAGTATCTTGGGCAGGAAATTCCACTCATCATCGGCGGTGAACGCATCTACACCGAAGATAAGATGGAGAACTTCAACCCGTCCGACCGCGAAGAGATGATCGGATATGTATCGAAGGCGACTCAGGAGCATGCGGAAAAGGCGATGCAGGTTGCGCAAGAGACATTTAAGACTTGGCGCAAAGTGAATCCTGAAGTCCGCGCGGATATTCTCTTCCGTGCAGCGGCAATTGCACGCCGCCGCAAGTTCGAGCTTTCGGCACTTCTTTCCAAGGAAGCGGGCAAGCCTTGGCCAGAAGCGGATGCCGATGTGGCTGAAGGAATCGACTTCCTCGAATATTATGGCCGTCAGATGATCGCCATGAAAGATGGCGTTCCAATCGCGCAGCGCCCGGGTGAAGACAACCGCTTCAACTACATCCCGCTCGGCGTCGGAGTTGTCATCTCCCCTTGGAACTTTGCTTTTGCGATCATGGCGGGTACGGCTGTTGCCGCAGCTGTAACAGGAAACACGGTTCTCCTGAAGCCGGCATCCAACACATCCGTTATTGCCTATAAGTTTGTCGAGCTCATGGAACAGGCAGGACTCCCTGCAGGCGTCATCAACTTCGTGCCAGGATCCAGCCGTGATATCGGTGACTATCTCGTCGATCACCCGAAAACACGTTTCGTCAGCTTCACTGGCTCCCGTGAAGTCGGTGTCCGCATCTTTGAGCGCGCAGCCAAGGTCCAGGAAGGCCAGATCTGGCTCAAGCGTGTGATCGCGGAAATGGGCGGCAAAGATACGATTGTCGTCGACAGCGACGCGGATCTCGAACTTGCAGCGCAGTCGATCGTGAAGTCCGCATTCGGCTTCAGCGGCCAAAAATGCTCCGCCTGCTCCCGTGCGGTCGTCGTCAGCGATGTCTACGACCAAGTTCTGGATCGCGTGACGGAGCTGACGAAGGAACTTACAGTCGGCAATCCGGAAGACTATAACAACTTCATGGGGCCTGTTATCGATAAAGGTTCCTACGATAAGATTCTTAACTACGTTGAAGTCGGCAAAGAAGAAGGACGTCTTGTACTCGGCGGGACAGGAGACGATTCCAAAGGGTACTTCATCAACCCGACAATCTTTGCGGATCTTGATCCTGAAGCACGCATCATGAAGGAAGAAATCTTCGGCCCGGTTGTGGCATTCGCGAAAGCAAAAGACTTCGATGAAGCAATTGACATCGCGAACAACACAGACTACGGCCTGACGGGCGCAGTCATCTCGAATAACCGTTTCCATCTTGAAAAAGCACGTGAGGACTTCCATGTCGGAAACCTTTACTTCAACCGTGGCTGCACGGCTGCAGTTGTCGGTTACCAGCCATTCGGAGGCTTCAACATGTCCGGTACGGACTCCAAAGCGGGCGGCCCGGACTACCTGGCACTGCACATGCAGGCGAAAACTGTTTCCGAGATGCACTGATCAGCAGTAAAGGATTATACTAGAATTATTGGAGGCGGACTGCTCAAGGGCGTGGGTCCGCCTTTTATATGAGGGAGGATGAGAAGGATGACTAAGACACAGCAGATCATCGAACAGACGGACAAGTATGGTGCGAAAAACTACAATCCGCTGCCGATCGTGATTTCCGAGGCGGAAGGGGTATGGGTAAAGGACCCTGAAGGCAACAAGTATATGGACATGCTTTCCGCGTACTCCGCGGTCAATCAGGGACACCGCCACCCGAAAATTATCCAGGCCCTGAAAGACCAGGCCGATAGGGTAACACTCACATCCCGTGCATTCCACAATGACCAGCTGGCTCCTTGGTATGAAAAAGTAAGCAGCCTCACCGGCAAAGGAATGGTCCTTCCGATGAATACTGGTGCCGAGGCAGTTGAGACTGCATTCAAGGCTGCGCGCCGCTGGGCATATGACGTAAAAGGCGTTGAACAGGGCAAAGCTGAAATCATTGTCTGCAATGGCAACTTCCACGGACGCACGATGACTGCGGTGTCCATGTCTTCCGATCCCGAGTATCAGCGCGGATTCGGACCGATGCTGCCGGGCATTGTCCATATCGACTATGGCGATCTTGACGCACTAAAAAATGCGATCAATGAAAACACGGCAGCAATCATCCTGGAGCCGATCCAAGGTGAAGCGGGAATCATCATCCCTCCGGAAGGCTTCCTGAAAGAAGCGCGTGAGTACTGCCGTGAAAACAACGTTCTTTTCATCGCGGACGAAATCCAGGCCGGACTGGCACGCACGGGCAAAATGTTTGCATGCGAGTGGGAGGGCGTCGACCCGGATATGTATATCCTTGGTAAAGCGCTCGGCGGCGGGGTCTTCCCGATCTCCTGTGTCGCTGCGGACGAGGATGTTCTTGGAGTATTCAATCCCGGCTCCCATGGATCGACATTCGGCGGGAACCCGATTGCCTGCGCGGTTTCGATCGCTTCCCTTGAGGTGCTTGAAGAGGAGAAACTGGCGGATCGTGCGCTGGAGCTCGGTGAATACTTCATGGGTGAACTGAACAAAATCGACAACAAAGACATCAAGGAAGTGCGCGGGCGCGGACTCTTCATCGGCGTCGAGCTGCACTCCGAAGCACGTCCATACTGCGAACAGCTGAAAGAACTCGGCCTTCTCTGCAAGGAGACGCATGATACGGTCATCCGTTTTGCTCCGCCGCTCGTCATTTCAAAAGAAGAGCTTGATTGGGCACTCGGCAAGATCCGCGAGGTATTTGCAGTATAATTTTTGTGTATGAATTGTGAACTTGGGCCGACATTAAACCGATGAATTATGTTACAATGTTGCCGAGCATCCCATTATGATTTAAAGAGGCGAATCAATACCATGAGTGAGAATACAAACCTTGTTACCTCCACGCAAAAAGTAATACACGAAGCATTGGATAAATTGGGCTACGATGAAGGCATGTTTGACCTTCTGAAAGAGCCGATCCGCATGACTGAAGTCCGGATTCCGATCCGCATGGACGACGGAAAAGTTAAGGTCTTCACTGGTTACCGCGCACAGCACAACGATGCAGTGGGACCGACAAAGGGCGGCGTCCGTTTCCACCCAGGCGTGACCGATGACGAAGTCCGCGCACTTGCCATGTGGATGACGATGAAAGCCGGGATCGTCGACCTGCCATACGGCGGGGGCAAGGGCGGCATTATCTGTGATCCGCGTGAAATGTCCATGGGCGAGCTCGAGCGTCTGAGCCGCGGCTATGTCCGTGCGCTAAGCCAGGTGATGGGGCCTGCGAAGGATATTCCTGCGCCGGACGTCATGACAAACGCACAAATTATGGCATGGATGATGGACGAGTATAGCCGGATCGATGAATTCAACTCCCCGGGCTTCATTACAGGAAAGCCGATCGTACTTGGTGGTTCGCAAGGGCGCGACCGCGCAACTGCGGAAGGCGTCATCATTTCGATCCGTGAAGCTGCAAAGCGTGTCGGCATCGAAGTGGAAGGAGCACGCGTGATCATCCAGGGCTTCGGAAATGCAGGAAGCTACTTGTCGAAGTTCCTTCATGACGCGGGCGCAAAAGTCATTGCGATTTCCGACGCGTACGGAGCGCTCCACAATCCGGATGGACTCGATATCGACTATCTGCTGGATCGCCGAGACAGCTTCGGTACCGTGACGACTCTGTTCGAGGACACGATCACAAATGATGAGATGTTCAAGCTCGACTGTGACATTCTCGTTCCTGCAGCGCTTGAGAACCAGCTCCACGAGGGCAACGCACACGACATCAAGGCGAAAATCGTTGTAGAAGCGGCCAACGGGGCTTCCACTGGTGAAGCAACCAAGATCATGACCGAGCGCGGAATCTTCCTTGTTCCGGATGTTCTTGCAAGTGCCGGTGGTGTTACGGTCTCCTACTTCGAGTGGGTTCAGAACAACCAGGGCTACTACTGGACGGAAGAAGAAGTCCACGAAAAGCTCTACCAGAAGATGACCGATGCTTTCGAGAACGTCTACAACACAGCCAAATCCCGCAATATCGATATGCGTCTCGCTGCTTACATGGTTGGCATCCGCAAAACCGCGGAAGCTGCCCGTTTCCGCGGCTGGGCGTGAGAGGTAACAAGTAAGGACCGTCCCCGGCATGGGGACGGTCCTTTTTCATTTCTCTTCCATCATTCCTGCCGGCGGTCGTGTTTGCCATTCGTATTCGTCATGTTCAATTCTCCGGTGTTGATCCGGTTCATCCCTGAACAAATACCCGAGGCTCACGAGTCCGGCAAGAGCAATGATTCCATAGATGATCTTTGCCATAAGGGCATCTCTGCCACCGGCCAGGTCAGCAACAACATCAAACCCCAACAAAGCTTCCAGTCCCCAGTTAAGGGCACCGATAATGGTGAGGGCCAAGGCAATTTTGCGGAAAGCTTCCATGAGGCCACCTCCTCAATGGTTAGGATGGGCGCGGAAGGCGAACTTTATGCACGCGAATGGTGCAGGAATAATGGAAAACACCGGTTCAACATGAGAAAATAAAACGGAGGAGGCGAGGACATGAATACATTCACATTTCAAAACCCGACAAAGCTGATCTTTGGCGAAGGCCAGATCGAGACATTGAAGGCTGAGCTGCCACAGTTCGGCAATAAGGTGCTGCTGGTTTACGGCGGAGGCAGTATTAAACGTAACGGCGTCTATGATGATGTCATGGGCGTGCTTGGGGAAATCGGCGCTGAAGTCCACGAACTCTCCGGCGTTGAGCCGAATCCTCGCGTGAGCACTGCCGCAAAAGGTGCAGCCATATGCAAAGAGCAGGACATCGACATCGTCCTTGCTGTGGGCGGCGGGTCGGTCATCGACTGCTCCAAACTGATAGCAAGTGCCGCGAAATACGACGGCGATGCATGGGATCTCGTCACGAGGAAAGCCGTCGCGGAAGATGCTCTTCCGATCGGTGTGGTTCTGACCATTGCCGCAACCGGCTCCGAGATGAATGCCGGTTCTGTCATTACAAATGAAGACACCCAGGAAAAGTACGGATGGGGAGGCCCGTTGAACTTCCCGCGGTTCTCGATCCTGGACCCGGCATACACGAAAAGCGTTCCCGAAGACCAGACTGTCTACGGCATTGTAGATATGATGTCCCACATCTTTGAACAATACTTCAACAATGCGGTCAATACGCCCGTACAGGATGAGATGTGTGAAGGAGTCCTGAGGGCGATTATCCGCACTGCACCCGAGCTCATGGCAGATATGGAAAACACGGAACTTCGCGGAACGATCATGTTCGCAGGAACAATCGCGCTCAACAAGTTCCTGGAGATGGGTTACAGGGGGGACTGGGGAACGCATAATATCGAACACGCGGTTTCTGCAATCTACGATATACCTCATGCAGGGGGTCTGGCGATCCTGTTCCCTGAATGGATGAAATTCAATATCCAAAAGGGTACCCGGCCTGAGCGCTTTGCTCAGCTGGCGATCAATGTATTCGGTGTCGATCCGGAAGGGAAGACAACTGAGGAAACCGCACTGGAAGGTGTTGAGCGGCTCCGCAGCTTCTGGTCATCACTCGGTGCGCCCGAGCGCCTTGCCGATTATAAGATCGATGATACAAACATCGGACTGATGGCGGACAAATCCTATGCAGGCACTCCGGTAGGCCAATTCGCAGCACTTGAAAAGGATGAAATCGAAACCATTTTGAAAAACAGCCTCTAATACAAAAAAGGTTGCCCGGTAGATTGAACCGGGCAACCTTTTTAATTAATGAAGTTTTTTCATGTCTTCCGCAGTCGGGTTGATGCCAAGACCTTCCCGTTTCCATGTTTTGATTCCATCGTCCTCATCAAAAGAAATGGTGACATCTGCAACATTTCGCTGGCTTGCAATCAGATCGAGCAAACGGTCACGGATGTCATCGACCTGTTCGAACGACAAGGTCTTATCGATTTCAGCAACCACTTCCACATGGAGTGATTCGCCTTCCTTGATGACCTCCACTTTCTGAAGGTCCCGGATATCTTTGTCTTCTGCCAAAAGGAAGGCGATATGATTAAGCATTTCTTCATCCGTTTCTCCGATCGCGCCGCGCGCATTTTCCAGAAAGACAATGCCGACGACGTAGAACATCATGGCACCGATCAGAACGGAAGCAACACCTTCAGTCCAGTCAAGGCCGAAAACCTTCGCCAGTACAACGGCGATGAGTGCAAGCAGGCCGCCTGCAGTGGCGACGGTATCTTCCATAAAGACCAGCTTCGTCGCAGGACGCGCATATTTCAGTTTGGCAAAACTGGTGGTAACAGGTGCGAGCGGTCCGCCTTTGATTCCGGCATCATGCAGGATTTCCTTGCCCGCCTTATATAGAACGAAAAATTCCAGAACTGTGGCGATCAGGAGAATGGTGAAACTGATCCAGAAGCCGGTCGCTTCGCCCGGGTGGAAAATGTGATGCCAGCCTTCCTTGATCGTTTCATAGGCCATGATTCCCACAATGACTACGGCGAACAGGCAGACCAGGTTGACGATTCGGCCAAAACCATTGGGGAAACGGGGGGTCGGAGCTTTCTTGGAGAGGGCGGAACCGACAAAGACAAAGTATTGGTTGGCTGCATCGCCGAATGAATGCATTGTTTCTGCGAAAAGGGCGACATTACCGGTGAACAGGAAGCCGGCTCCTTTCATTAGAGCGATAAAGGTATTGACGACGGCTGCCAATAAGGAGGGTTTGTTCCCCTGCTTCAATAAGTTCCAGAATTCCTTCATTGTGCACCTCCGGTTATAGTGTTGCAGAAAGTTCTGCGTTGCTGATGTAGTCCAGTTCGTATAGCCATCCATAGATTTCTGCAGGTTTCACTTTTGGTTGGACGGACAGCCTTAGTTCCACCTCGTGGGTTCGGAGTCCCTTGTCCTGATTATCCATCATCTTCATCCGGACATTTTCAGGTTCGGCACCGTGTACAGCAAGGCAATGGATGAGTTCCTCAATGTTATCCTTGCCGCTGACCACGGTTACGAGCGTGTACTCCTTTACGCGAAGCCTTTTTGGACCCATGATGTTCATGAGAGGGGGGAGGAACTCTACTCCGATCATGACAATGGCCACTGTGATCGCCGCCTCGACGTAGAATTCCGCTCCCACGGCAATACCGATTCCGGCAGCTCCCCAGATCATGGCTGCTGTCGTGAGGCCTGTGATATTGTCATTATCACGCTTCAGGATGACACCTGCACCGAGGAAACCGATGCCGCTGACAATCTGGGCTGCCAGCCGGAGCGGATCCATCGTGATATTGATATCGTCACGGGCCGGTGTGGAATAGGCTGTCTCGATTGAAATGATTGTGAGCAGGCAGCTGAATGTTGCAATGACGACACTGGTCTTCAAACCGACTGGCTTACGTTTGAGTTCCCGTTCGATTCCGATGACCAGGCTGAGCAGCCCCGAAAACCCCAGCTTGAAGAGGACACCGGTCTCAAGAAACGGTGAATTGAACAAGTAATCCATAGGATTCCCCCTTTTCCGTCAGCTATGGGCAGACGGAGCCAATTCATGATAGGCTATATTCTGTATTCACTTCCCGCACCGCCGTGAAACGCCGGGAAAGACATTTATATAAGAAAGAAGTTGCCTAAAGTGGATAAACCGACAATTCATCCGTACATTCCGATTATGATCGGTGTCATCACACTCGCGTTCTCTGCCATTTTCGTTAAGTTGGTTTCGGCGGATTCGGGTGTGACAGCTTTTTATCGGATGTTTTTCTCTGTTCTAATCATGGCGCCGGCTTTTTTGCTTAAGTATCGGCATGAGGTCAAGGCGATTTCAAAAAAAGACTGGCTGTTTTCAGCAGTTGCCGGCGTGTTTCTGGCGTTTCATTTCATTCTATGGTTTGAATCGCTGAATTACACATCGGTGGCAAGTTCGACTGTACTTGTGACTCTCCAGCCGCTGTTTGCTTTTGCGGGTACCTACCTTTTTTTCAAGGAAAAGCTGACGGCCAAAACCATTATCTCCGGAGCAATTGCCATAGGGGGGAGTGTCCTTATCAGTTGGGGTGACTTCCGTCTTGGGGGAGATGCGTTCTTTGGGGACATGCTGGCTTTGATCGCCTGCGGGCTGATCACGGGTTATCTCCTCTTCGGCCAGGATGTCAGAAAGAGAATTTCACTGGTGACCTATACATTCATTGTTTACAGTGTCAGCACAGTTGCAATTTTCTTTTATGTACTTGCCTCAGGAGAAAGCTTCGGACCGTATCCCGCGGCAGACTGGTTCTGGTTTGCGATGCTCGCCATTCTGCCAAACCTTTTTGGCCACACTTTGTTCAATTGGTCCCTTCGCTACGTGAGCACCAATGTCATTTCAATTGCCATCCTGTTTGAACCGGTCGGCGCCGCTGTTCTCGCCTACTACATCTTCCAAGAGTCACTGATTACCACACAGGTTGTCGGGGGACTGGTCGTTCTGGCAGGGATTATGCTGTTTGTATTGGACGGGCGGAAAGTCAGAAAACTTTTTATTAGAAAAAGGGCTTGATTTCCGCCGGCCCTATCATGTATAGTTGTTCTTGTCCTTAACGGACGGGCCGACAAAATGGCCTAAAAAAACATCTTGACTCTTCCGAGAGAGGATGTTAAGATAATAAAGTCGCCAAAAGCCGGAAGGCGCGGCGCG
>NZ_JCAXEU010000072.1:0-214 GCF_059758705.1 Bhargavaea sp. GQ12 | reverse complement strand
GAATGGGGCAACACCCGGAAAGGATATTGGCGCATTTCTAAAAGTCCAGTAATGCACAGAACCCTCGGAAACTCCTTTTGGAGTTCCCAAGGGCTCGAAAGTCTGATGGCACGTTATGAACTTTTGCGTCATCGATCTTGATTGAACCGCCGTATACCGAACGGTACGTACGGTGGTGTGAGAGGACGGGGTTAGCCACCCCTCCTACTCAATT
>NZ_JCAXEU010000071.1:0-241 GCF_059758705.1 Bhargavaea sp. GQ12 | reverse complement strand
GGTCAGAATGTTTTCCCGTTTCAGGATCCGTTCCATTAACATTCGTTATGCCTCTTTTCCGTGGACAGTCATTCCCATTTTGCCCGTTTCCGCTATGCCCTCCTGAAGTCCCCAGCGGGATTCACCGCGTCCTCCTTCAGGCAGGCCCTTTCGGGATTTCTGCAGTCAATGCGGGTAACGGAAAGCCGGGAGGCTTGTCCTCTCTTGATTGTTCAGCCCTTCCCGACAGTCTATAGCCTGT
>NZ_JCAXEU010000070.1:0-241 GCF_059758705.1 Bhargavaea sp. GQ12 | reverse complement strand
AGTCAGAAGGTTTTCCCGTTTCAGGATCCGTTCCATTAACATTCGTTATGCCTCTTTTCCGTGGACAGCCATTCCCATTTTGCCCGTTTCCGCTATGCCCTCCTGAAGTCCCCTGCGGGATTCACCGCGTCCTCCTTCAGGCAGGCCCTTTCGGGATTTCTGCAGTCAATGCGGATAACGGAAAGCCGGGAGGCTTGTCCTCTCTTGATTGTTCAGCCCTTCCCGACAGTCTATAGCCTGC